>NZ_JBHTML010000054.1:0-22081 GCF_042679445.1 Arthrobacter sp. GCM10027362 | reverse complement strand
CATGCCCCGCGCCGGCTCGTCCCGGGCGCAGCTGCGGCGCCGGCTCCGCGCGCCGTCGTCCGCCCACGCTCCCCTGCCGTCCCGGCACCTGGCCGAACCCGCTCAAGGAGAATGACATGGACCCCGCAACCACGCCGGCCAACCTGGCGGACAATGTCCTGATAGTCTGCCCGAACGGGCCCCTGCTGCTGCGCGGCGACGTCGAAATCCTGGATCCGGACGGCCGCCCGCTGCCCCGCAACCGCCAGACGGTGGCGCTGTGCCGCTGCGGCGCGTCCGCCCTCAAGCCGTATTGCGACGGCACGCACAAGGCCATCGGCTTCCGCGGCTGACCTCGAAGAGCGGGCCGGCCGGGTCTCCGCTGCATAAGTCCCGGCCCCAGTGGGTACATGCCCCCTGAGGCTTGCAGCCTGGCGGCACGGTCGAAGGAGGCACACATGGCGATGCGCAGGTCCGGCCCCCGGCGCACGGCCGTCTGGCTGGCCGGCGCCGCAGGAGTACTGCTGCTGGCGGCCGGCTGCGCGGGGCTGAATCCGGGCAGCGACGAGGCGGCGGCCACGGCCAGGCAGTTCCACCGGCTGCTCGACGCCGGGGACGGCGCCGCAGCGTGCGGCCTGCTGGCCCCGGGCACCATGGAGGAGATCGAGAACGGCAGCCCGGGAACGTGTGCCCGCAAGCTGTCCGGCCTTGGCCTGGCAAAGGCTTCGAAGGTGCTGGCGAGCAAGGCCTTCGGGCGCGAAGCCCAGGTCAAGCTCGACGGCGACACGCTCTTCCTGACACGTTCCGGGGACCGCTGGTTGGTCACCGCCGCCGGCTGCACCAGCCGCGGCGAACGGCCCTACCGCTGCCAAGTAAGGGGGGACTGAAGATGCGCTGGGCATTCTGGTTGTGCCTGGGAACCCTGACCGTGGGCCTGGCCTACATGATCGCGATCGGGGTGCTGGCCCGATGAAGAAACACAGTCCGCTCGTCACCAACGGCCTGAGCATCGCCTTCGGCCTGCTCTTCCTGGCCTCGCTCATCGGCCAGGCCTTCTCCGGCCTGGCCTATTTCAACGAACAGCAGATGTCCAACAACCTCGAGGAAATCAGCTTCGGCCAGTACATCACCTCCTCGAACTTCGCGGTGGACGTGACCGAGAACTGGCAGTCGGAGTACCTGCAGTTCCTGCTCTTCATCGTGCTGACCGTCTGGCTGGTCCAGAAGGGCTCGCCCGAGTCCAAGGATCTGGACAAGATCGGCACCGAATCGGACCAGGACCAGCTGCTCGGCGCGCACGCCAAGCCCGAGTCGCCGGAGTGGGCGAAGGCCGGCGGGCTGAAAACGAAGGTGTACGCCAATTCCCTGGGCCTGGTCATGGGCACGGTGTTCCTGCTGTCCTGGCTGGCCCAGTCCATCGCGGGCTTCAGCGCCTATGCCTCCGAGCAGCTGGCGAACCTGCAGGATCCGGGCAGCTGGGTGGAATATCTGGGGTCTTCCGAATTCTGGAACCGCACGCTGCAGAACTGGCAGTCCGAGTTCCTGGCCGTATGGTCCATGGTGGTCCTCTCGGTCTACCTGCGGCAGCGGGGTTCGCCCGAGTCCAAGCCTGTGGGCGCGTCCCACGAAGAAACCAACGTCGAGGGCTGATGCGGCAGGACAACCCGGGCGTGGCCACCGGGAAGGGCATCCCGCAGGGCCGGCGGTTGCCCGGTCCGGTTCGCCCGAACCGGACCGGGCATTGGGCCAGGCCTGCGCCACGGCCAGCCGGGTTTCGCGCAGCGGGCGCAGAGCTGCGGTGGGCGTATCCAGCTCGCCCGGCAGCGCCGCCGCCGAGTCCTCGCTCACCGGCGCGGGGTTGAACCGGCCCTCCGCGGCGCGCAGCCCGCCGCAGGTGCCGCCGCTGATGATTTGCAGGACGGGCTTCGTCCTGCCGTTCTCCACTCCAAAGTTACTTGGAGGAGTTTCTTGGGGATCGGCATTAATGGACGACGGCGGCTTCCTGCCCGCCTTCGGGCTCCGTGTCCGTGACGCCGTGCAGCCCGAACAGGCTGAGCAGCGCGGCGGCCAGGGCCGCGAGGGCGACAATGAAGAACGCCTGGGAGAAACCGCTGCCAAGTGCCTCGAGGGCGAACTGGCCCGCGGCGGATCCCGGGACGCCTTCCGGCAGGCTGTTGACCGCGATCGGCCCGCCGGCCTGGGCGATGCCCATGGCCGGGCCAAGCTGGTCGGCGGGCAGGCCGGAGGTCTGCAGCGAAGCGATCAGCTGGCCGCCGGCCGCGCTCAGGGCGATGGCGCCGACGAGCACCGGTCCGAGGGCGAAGCCAAGGTCGCGCAGCAGGTTGGTGGTGGCGCTGGCCATGCCGGTCAGCCGGCGCGGCACGGAGTTCACGGCAATCGCCGTCATCGGGCTGAGCGTGAAGGCGAAGCCGAGGCCGACCAGCAGGGACGGCAGGACGAAGGTGCCGACGTCCCGGTTCGTCACATCGGCAGTGGAATTCATCAGCGCTCCGGCGCCCATGGACAGGAAGCCGAAGGTCATCAGCCAGCGCGAGGAGATGCGCTGCTGCAGCCGGGAGATCACCGGGATGAGCACGAACGTGGGGCCCTGCAGCAGCAGGAAGAGCAGGCCGAGGAACAGCGGATTCTGGTGCTGGACCGGACCCAGCCACATGCTGGTGGAGAAGCAGGCGCCCAGGAAGGCGAACATGCCGACGACGGCCACGATGGAGGACACGGTGAACTGCCGGATCTTGAACAGGCGCAGTTCGAGCAGCGGCGACTCCACGCGGAACTCGATCGCCACGAAGATCGCCAGCAGCACGGCGCCGGTGATGAGCGAAGCGACGACATGCGTGGTGCCCCAGCCGTCTTCCGGCCCCTGGACCAGGCCGAAGAGCACCAGGATGAGGCCGGGTGCGAAGGTGATCTGGCCCCAGATGTCCAGCCGGCGGCCCTCGGCGACCTTCGCCTCCGCGGAGCGGAAGATGGTCAGCAGCATGGCGGCGACGCTGACCAGTGCCACCACGGCATAGGCGCCGCGCCACCAGCCGAAGCCGGCGAAGACGCCGCCGAGCAGTGGGGAGACCGCGGAGCCGGCGGAGAGGAAGCCCGCCCAGATGGCAATGCCGCGCACGCGTTCCTGCATGTTTCGCGCCACCGAAGCGACCAGGGCCAGCGACGCCGGGAAGATTGCGCCGGCGCCAAGGCCGTTCAGGGCCGACCCGACCCACATCGCCTGGACGCTTGGCGAGAACGTGCAGACCAGCGAACCGAGCACTACCAGCACGGCGCCGCCGAGGACCAGCTTGCGGTGGCCGAGCTTGTCGCCGAGGACGCCGAAGGTCAGCTCGAAGACGACCACCGGAATCATGAACGCGGCGGTGATCCAGGTCAGCTGCGAGCCGAACGTATTAAAGGTCAGCTGGAATTCACCATTGAGGGCGCCGGGAAGGGCGTTGGCGACCTGTGCAACCATCACGGCCAGCGAAGCCGCGGCCAGCGTGCCCCTGGTGCGGGCGTTCCCGGGCTGCGCCGCCTCCGCCGGGGCCTGGGGCGGCGGGTAGGACTGGGGCGAGGACGTCCGGGTCCCGTGGTCGTGGCTCATGGAAACTCCTTGTTGGTGAACGAGATCGAACAGAAGGTGTGGCGCTGGTGGTGCCGGGAGAAGCCAGACCCCTGCCGGGGCGGTGCCGACGCCCGGGGGCAGCCATGGAAGTCCTCGTCGCGTAGTCGCGATCACACGCGGTTGTGATTTATGCAACAAGGCTGCCACTCACACAACAAGCTGTCAAGTTAAAAACCATAGAGGTAACTTAGTGATCGTAGTAACAACCCCGGCTATCCTGAATGCCATGGCAACCCTTCGCGAAGCGCAAAAGCAGCAGACCCGGCAGCTGCTCCTGGCCAGGGGTCTGGAGCTCTTCGAAGCCAAGGGCTACGCGGCCACGACGATCGACGACATTGCCGGGGCGGCCGGCACCACCAGGACGACGTTCTACCTGCACTTCCCGTCCAAGGCGGAGCTGATGTCCGAGCTGATCACCGCGGTGGACGAAATCCTCACCGGGGTGGACGACCCTCCCCTCTCGACCGTGGTCGAGCTGGGCCGGCGGGACCTGGTGCGCGCCTGGCTCGACAAGAAGTTCGACCAGTGGGCGGTCATCCGCCCCTACATCCTGGCCGCCCACCAGGCCGCGGCGGGAGAACCCGAGGTCGCCAAGAAGATTGAGTCGTGGTTCGAGGACGTGACCGCGTCCATGCAGGAAGGCCTGGACCGGGCCGGGCGCTTCGAGCCGTCCACGCGCCGCATCCGCTGCATGCTGGCCTTCGGGCAGTTCGAGTTCCTCTCGCGCCGCTGGTTCCGCCTGGGCTGGACCATCGACCGCGGAATCTGCCTGGAGACGCTCACCGATTCCTGGTGCCACCTGCTCACCGAGGAGGTCCGCCCTTCCGCGGGCTAGGGTGTGCCTCCTGAACCGCGGGCTGTTTCTTTGAACTGCCGGCGGCGCGTCTTCCCGCTTGTCTGTTGACCCGGCCATCAACCTTGCCCGGCACGCAGCCTACCTTCCCCGCATCCTGCACGGCCGGCAGGACGTCGCTGCGGAGTGCTTCTTTGCAGCGCCTGGAGTGAACCCGCGCCGCCGAGACGCTGAATACTTCGCCGGACGTGCCGGCACCCCAAAAGGAGGAGGCCCCGGGCAACGCCCGGGACCTCCTCACCATGCCCCTTGGCAGGACCGGCCTGCATATCGGTGCTGGTCTTCCTGCTGCTCGTCAACACCATTGCCGCCTGGGCCACCCTCCAGCTGAACGCCCGCGGAGCCTGGCGCTCACCCAACGGACCTTAGGCAGGATCGACCTTGAGGACCGGCAGCTTGTTGAGGCTGTGGGTCATGTTGCTGATCTGGCGCGCCGGCTCCCCAACGGTCAGCCGCCGCACGCGGCGGGCCAGGGCATCGATCACGGCGTAGGCCTCGAGGCGGGCGAGGCCCTGCCCGGCGCAGCTGTGCACGCCGTAGCCGAAGGACAGGTGGTCGATCGGATTCCGCCTGACCAGGAAGGCGTCGGGGTTCTCGTAGTGGCGCGGGTCCCGGTTGCCGGCGCCGTAGAGGATGGCTACCTGGGAGCCGGCGGGAATCGGCGTCCCGTCGATCTCGATGTCCTTCTTGACCAGCCGTGCGAAGGCGTGGACCGGCGCTTCGTAACGCAGCACCTCGTTGAACGCGGACGGGATGAGGGAGCGGTCCTCCCGGACCAGGTCGAACTGGTCCGGGTGCGCCGCGAACTGTGCGATGGCATTGCCGATCGAGGCGATGGTGGTGTCCATGCCGGCGGCAAGGTACTGGTGGATGATCTGCCCGCAGCTCTCCATCGGGATCTCGCCGCGTTCGGCGGCGTCGAAGATGGCGCGGCCCATGCTGCCTTCGGCCAGGTCCGTGGCCTGCACGCCGAGGCACCACCGGAACAGCTCGCCTGCGATCGGGAAGTTCCGCACGGTCCGCTCGTTCATCGGTCCCAGGACGTTGAAGGCTGCATCGCCCCAGCGGAGGATGTTCTCGCGGGCCTCCCCCTGCACGCCGATGAGGTCGGCCACCACCTGCAGCGGCAGCGCCCTCGCGAGGTCGTCGACCGCGTCGAAGGAGCCTCGCTCCACCAGCCCGGCCACCATGGCGTCGGCCTTCTGGTCGATGCCGTCCTTGAGCCCGCGGAGTGCGCGCGGCGTGAGGTTTTGGGTCAGGACCGCGCGGAGGCGCTGGTGCTCCGGCGGGTCCGTGGCCAGGCTGGTTCCGGCGAGGGCGGCGTTCATGTCGTCGTTGAAGGCCACGGCGTTCGAGGAGAAGACTTCCCAGTTTGCCAGCGCGTCGCGGATGGTCTGGTAGCGGGTCAACGCCCAGACCCCGTTCGCTTCGAGGCGGACCACGGAGGACTGTTCCCGCAGTTCGGCGAAGAAGGGGTACGGGTCCAGCAGAACCTCATCGGAAAACAGGTCGATCTTCGATGAAACCGATGTCTCAACAGTCATTAGGCACCTCACGTGGTGGCTCGGGATCCGCAGGCCGGGAAGCCAGGGGTTCCGGGCGAATCTTGGTCGTCTTGGGGTGGTGAGACCTGCCTCACAGCACCGCCACTGCCATTCAACGGCTACCAATGCCCATCGGGAAGTGAATAATCAGCATGGATTCCATGCAGAAGCTGAATGATTCAGCGGGGCGGCATATAGCGGGCCCGCAGCGGCTCGGCGGCCTCGATGAGAATTTCGCGCAGCCAGGCCTTGAACGGGCCCTCGGCGAGCCAGGGGTTCCAGACCATATCGATACCCAGGGCCTCGATGGGGAACGGAAACTCCTCCACTCGCAGGTCGAACCGGCCCTCGAATTCCAGTCCGACCTGATACCGGTGGACGGCCACGCCGCCGCCGGCCTGGGCAATCAGGTGGGGAATGAACAGGTAGTCGGATACGCGCTGGCGCACCCGGTACGGAATCTTCTTCTCGTCCAGGATCTCGTAGGGGCGCAGGCGCTCCGAGGGCGCGTCGAGAAACACGTGGGGCACTTTCTCCAGCAGCTCCAGGGCGTCGGCTTCCCTGGGTTCGTTCCACGACGCGACCACCACCCACCGGTCGTCGTACAGGCGCTCCCGTGGATAGGGCGAGGGAAACGCCTCGGGGAGCAAAACGACGTCGGCGGCGTCTTCCGCGAACGCCGCGCTGGTCGCGACGCTCGTGGTGCGGAGCCGCAGCACGGTGTTCGGCGCCCGCTGCGCCAGGAGCCGGCTGAGTTCGCTGCCGATCACGAAGGCGGTGCTGTTGGTCATCGCCACGGTGATCAGCCGGGTGTCGACGGCGGGATCGAAGGATGAAGCGCTGACAATCCGCGCCGTCTGCTGCAGCGCCTGCCGCAGCGGCGCGATGAGTTCGGCGGCCCGCGGCGTGAGCACCATCCCGCGGCCCTGGCGCACCAGGAGCTCGTCATTGAGCAGGCGCCGGGTCCGGTTCAACCCGTGGCTCATCGCCGGCTGCGACAGTCCGACCTTGCCGGCGGCCCTGGTCACGGACCGCTCCTCCAGCAGCGCAAGCAGCGGCACCAGCAGATTGAGGTCAACGGAGGCCAGCCGCGCCAGGTCCGCATCCCTCGCGGAGTCCGCACGGTTGTCCCCGAGGGGTTCCGGTGACGGCATCGCACACCTCCGTAATTCCGGGCGCAATTCCGAGCGCGGTCCATCCGGCGCCGGTTGCCCCCAGCCTAACAACCTATTCACGCTGTGCACATCACCGATAAAAAGTATTCATTTGCCGAACATGTCCTTCGCTGAGAGGCTTCCAGTACCCGGCCTGTGAGACAGGCCACGCAGAATCAGCGGAGGAAAGAAATGAACATCATCCTGGATCGGCCGCGCTGCGAAGGGCACGGCCTGTGCGAGGAAGTCGCGCCGCAGCTGATGCACCTGGACGATGAGGGAGAACTGGTCCTTGACGTCGAGCAGGTCGACGGCGACCTGGAGGCGGCGAAGGCCGCCGTGCGCGTCTGCCCGGTCGCCGCCCTTCGGCTGGCGTGAGCATGCGGCCGGAACGCATCGTCGTCGTCGGAAATGGCATCGCCGGCCTCACGGCCGGCGACTCCCTGCGGACCGCGGGTTTCGACGGCGAGCTCACCATCGTCGGGGACGAGCAGCACTCGCCGTACAGCCGCCCCGCGCTGTCCAAGGCCGCGCTGCTTGACGCCGGGGACATGGCCTCCCACCGGCTGCCTCCGTCGACCCACGAGGCGCGCGAGCTGCTGGGCGCCAGGGCCGTGCGGCTCGACGTGGAGAAAAAGGCTGTGGTTCTCGACGACGGCAGCTCCCTTCCGTACGACGGCGTGGTCATCGCCACCGGCTCACGGGCGCGCCGCCTGGGGGACGGCAACATTGCCGCCAACGGGAATGAGCTGACGCTGCGCAACCTCGAGGACGCCCTGGCGCTGCGGCACCGGCTCGCGGACCGGCCGTCGGTTGTGGTGGTCGGCGGAAGCGCCCTCGGCATGGAGATCGCCTCGGGCTGCCTCTCCGTGGGCTGCGAGGTGACGCTCGTCTCGCACCACCGGCCGATGGCCCGGCAGCTCGGCCCGTACCTGTCCGAGGTCTTCCTCGCCGCGGCGCGGAGCAGCGGACTCAAGCTCGCCCCGTCACAGGCCGTCGGGCTGCACGACGCCGGCGGGCATCCGGTGGTGGAGCTGGCCGGCGGTTCGCGCCTCGGCGCCGACCTGGTGGTCAGCGCGGTAGGCGACGTGCCGAACACCGAGTGGCTCGCCTCCAGCGGGCTGCTCGCCCACGGCCGGCTTGAGGTGGACACCCGCGGGCGCCTCCGTCCGGACATCGTGGCGGCCGGGGATGTGGCCGCCTTCCCGACCGCGCGCGGCGTGGGCCGGATTCCGCTCTGGACCAGCACCATCGAGCAGAGCAAAGCTGCAGCACTGGCGCTGGTCAAGGGCGATGAGGCTCCGGAGCTCGACTTCCAGCCGTACTTCTGGACCGAGCAGTTCGGCCTCAACCTGAAAGCGAGCGGCTTCCTGCCCTTGGCGGGCATGCCCGGGTTCAGCGAAGGCGATCCCCACGAAGGCGGGGCGATTATGCGCTGGTCCCATGAGGACGGCACGGGCACCGCCGTCGCAATCAACTACCGGATCCCCATCCCAAAGTTGCGCCGCCTGAGCAAGGCCGGTTCCCCAGCTGGGTCCTCCGCTGCCTGACCTTCACCGACCGGGGGCCAGGTCCGCGAGGGCCGGGAGCTTTGCCGGTGATGCCGGGCAGGCCGGGCAGCGGACCGCACCGGTCTTACAACATTTTGTCAGGTGAAATTTCATGGCAACCACTCGGCGGCCTTCGTGGAAGCTCGGCTATCCTGAATGCCATGGCAACCCTTCGCGAAGCGCAAAAGCAGCAGACCCGGCAGCTGCTCCTGGCCAGGGGTCTGGAGCTCTTCGAAGCCAAGGGCTACGCGGCCACGACGATCGACGACATTGCCGGGGCGGCCGGCACCACCAGGACGACGTTCTACCTGCACTTCCCGTCCAAGGCGGAGCTGATGTCCGAGCTGATCACCGCGGTGGACGAAATCCTCACCGGGGTGGACGACCCTCCCCTCTCGACCGTGGTCGAGCTGGGCCGGCGGGACCTGGTGCGCGCCTGGCTCGACAAGAAGTTCGACCAGTGGGCGGTCATCCGCCCCTACATCCTGGCCGCCCACCAGGCCGCGGCGGGAGAACCCGAGGTCGCCAAGAAGATTGAGTCGTGGTTCGAGGACGTGACCGCGTCCATGCAGGAAGGCCTGGACCGGGCCGGGCGCTTCGAGCCGTCCACGCGCCGCATCCGCTGCATGCTGGCCTTCGGGCAGTTCGAGTTCCTCTCGCGCCGCTGGTTCCGCCTGGGCTGGACCATCGACCGCGGAATCTGCCTGGAGACGCTCACCGATTCCTGGTGCCACCTGCTCACCGAGGAGTGAGGCCGGGACCATCCCCTCCTCCCGGGCGGGCCTCCCGCCTGACCCGCCCGGGAGGAGGGGGTCAGGCGGATGCGGAAACGGCCGGGTTTTCGCCGCGCAGGACTGCCTCGAGCACTTCCTCGGCTTCGCCGGCGCCCAGCCCCAGCGACAGCCCGATCTCCGTCACCACGGGTTTCCTGGCTTCCTTGAGCTGATCCTTCTCGGCATGGGACAGGCCGCGGCGCTCGCGGCGGCGGGCCAGGTCGCGGACCACGCCGGCGATGATGAAGATGTCGCCGGTGTGCAGCCGCTCCTGGTCCTCTTTGTGCCGGCGCGACCACCGGGCTTCCTCCGGACCCGGCTGGCCGCGCAGGACTTCGAAAAGCTGCCCGAGCGGCCCGGGACCGAGCACGTCGCGCAGTCCGAGCAGCCCGGCGTTCCGGAGGGGAACCCCCACCGTGAGATTGGCGTGGTGGACATCGAGGATGACATAGCGGGATTCGGCGTTGCGGACCCTGCGGGTCCGGATGCCCCGGACGGTGGCGGGGCCATGGTGGGGATGAACGACGGTCTGACCTTCAGCAAAACGCATGGGAAAGTTCCTCTGGGTGCGTACCAGCGCCATACTCGACATCAACGGCCGGACATACCCGGGGTAATCACGCCAGACGGTCGTCCCACCACCCGGACAGGCAGGGTCGGTGCCTGCCACGGGCCGGCCGGTGGGCGCGCGGGCCGATTCGCGGCCACATGGATGGCCGCGCCCGGACCCGCGAGTTTGACTGCCTCCATTATTTCACGGCGCCTGCCGATGTTCCGGGGAGACACCGGTCACAAAGGCCCGGCCTGACCGGTTTTTCCCGCCTCCGGCCCGGCCGGCACCTATTGACCGATCAGGCGCCGACGGCTTCCTGCCTGTCGGCTTCCTTGCGGCCGGCTTCCGCATGGAGGCGCCGCACGAACGGGGAGCACACGCCGGCGACCAGCCCGATGATGCCGCCGACGAGGAACGCGTCCTGCGTGCCGAGGATCTGGGCGGCGGCCTCGGCCGCGCCGTTGGAAACCGCCGCGCCGGCGCCGATGGTCATGGCGGCGATGAGGACCGCCACACCGGCTGCGCCGGCCAGCTGCTGCAGGGTGTTCATGATCGCGCTGCCGTGGCCGTAGAGGTTCTGCGGCAGCGCGCCCAGGGCGGCGGTCATCAGCGGGGTCATCAGCAGGGCCATGCCAATGCAGAACACCAGGTGCATGGCCACCACGAGTCCCACGAAGGTGTCCGTGCCCACGGTGCTGAGCCACCACTGGCCGCCGGCCAGCAGGATCGCACCGGGAATGACGAGCGGACCCGGGCCCACCTTGTCGTAGATCCGGCCGACGAACGGGGGACAGGATGCCCTGGACCAGGCCGCCCGGCAGCATCAGCAGGCCGGTGGTCAGGACGCTGATGCCAAGGCCGTTCTGCAGGTAGATGGGCAGGACCATGACGGTGCCCAGCATCGTGGCCATGCAGACCATCACGATGATTAGGGAGATCCGGAAGTTGGGCACGGAGAACGGGCGCAGGTCCAGCAGGGCGGAGTCGGCGCCGCGCTGCAGGCGCACCTGGCGCACCACGAACAGCACCAGGGCGATTACGCCGGCCGCCAGCACCGCCACGGGTGCCCGGGAACCCTGGAACAGGGCGGCGACCGAGGCGAGCCCGTAGACGAGCCCACCGAAGGCGAAGGCCGAAAGGATCACGGAAACGACATCCAGCGGGGCCTTGCGAGTCTGGCCGGTGGTCTTGATGAGCACCAGGCCCAGCACGAAGACGATGGCGGCGATCGGGGCCATCAGGCCGAACACCCAGCGCCAGCCGAGAGAGTTGACCACGATGCCGGACAGCGTCGGGCCGATCGCCGGGGCCACGGAGATCACCACGGAGTTCAGCCCCATGATCGTGCCGCGGTGGGCCGGCGGGACGTAGGTGAGGGTCGTGGTCATCAGCAGCGGCAGGATGATCGCCGTACCGCCGGCCTGGACGATGCGCCCGAGCAGCACCATCGAGAAGCTGGTAGCGACCGCGGCCAGGATCGTACCGGCCAGGAACAGCAGCAGCGCAGCCGAGAACAGCCCCTTGGTGGTGAAACGCTGGAGCAGGAAACCGGTGGTGGGGATGACCACGGCCATGGTGAGCATGAACCCGGTGGTCAGCCACTGCGCGGTGGCGGCCCCCACCGACAGGTCGGCCATGAGGTTGGGCAGGGCGACGCTGAGGACTGTCTCGTTGAGGATCATGATCAGCGCGGAGATCACGAGCACGGTGATCATCAAGGCCACGTGCTTGGTCGTGGGCCGTTCCGGCCCCAGGGCGAGTGCAGCTTCCGCGCCGTGATCGGCCACCGCGTGCATCTCTCCGGGCGGGATCTCTTCCCGGTGTTTGACGTCTGGCATGAATACCTTCCTGATGGTTGATGTGCACACAAACTATGTCACACTGTGCCATAGTGGCACGGTGTGCTATCGTTCGAATGTGCCCATCATCACCGGACCCCGAGTGCCGCAAAGGACCCTATGAACGACGACGCCCGCCACACCCTGCTCACCCGGCGCCGCCTCGATACCCACGAGGAAATCCATCAGGCCGCCCTCGAGCTGTTCGAGGAACAGGGGGTCCGCGAGACAACCGTCCGGCAGATTGCCGACCGGGCCGGCGTCTCCCACCGCACGTTCTTCCGGTACTTCACCTCGAAGGAGCAGGCCGCCCTGCCCGGCCAGCGCCGCCTGCTCCGGATGATCGACACCCTGGCGGTCACCGGTACGGATCTGCCCTCCGTCCTGCGGGACGTCGAGGCAGCGGCAGAAGCCGCGATGGCCGGGGAGAATGACCCCGAACTGGAAGAGCACCGCCGCGTCGTGCGGCTGCTGGCCCGGGAGCCGGACCTGCAGGCGCTCGCAGCCTCGCAGGAACGGGCCCTGGCCGCTCGTCTCCGTGCCCGTCTCGCGGAGCAGTTCCAGGGCCGCGACCCGATGACCGTGCTGCTGGTCGCCGAGCTGGCCGTGGCCGTGTGGCGCACGTCTTGGGACCGCTGGGGCGAACTCGCACTCGAGGGCGAGGTGCGGGATCCGGTGGAGGTTTACCGCCGCTGCCGGGAGGAACTGCGGCGCGTCGTCGGCTGAGACGGCTGCAGGCTGGCGGCAGGGGCGGACGTCCGCACCCGCGGGCACCTCGGCGCTCGCCCGTTCCCCGGGCAGGGTTGCTCGAAAGCTCTTAGTTCCAGGAATTGACCGGCGCCGCTCCGGAGGTTTCCCCTGCAGCGCCAGGGCCGCCCCGGTGATCAGGCCCACAACCCTGGCTGCGGTCGCTCCCGTCCGGGGTTTACAGCCGCAGGGGCCGCCGGATCCCTCGGCCGGATTCCCGCCGTTGGGGCAGCAATCGCTGGAGGTGGGGTCCGGCGCACAACAGGCCTGTTCCTCGCCCGCCTTTTCAGGTCCAGGGCGATGACGCCGGACCGAACGCTTGCCAGGTGTGCGCCTCCTTCGACTTTCGGCCTGTCATTCATGCGGGCGAAGCCGGCATCGCGATCGCACCGCGGGAGGGGCCAAAACGAAAATTCCCCTCCCGGCCGAAGCCGGGAGGGGAATTCGTTACTGGGATCGAGACGATTCGTAAACCATCTCTGCGTGCGCGAGGGGGGATTTGAACCCCCACGCCCTTTCGGACACTGGCACCTGAAGCCAGCGCGTCTGCCGTTCCGCCACTCGCGCGCAGTCTGCCTGTCCCATCCGAACCCGTCCCGCGTTTCCCCGGGCCGCGTTCCTCTCGAACAGCGAGATCAATACTAGCCTGAAACTGCCCGAAAAACCTAAACGGGATCGAAACCCGGGGAAAACCCGCGGCAAAACCCCGGGTTTCCGCGGATTTTCAAGGATTTCCACGTCCGCAGCGGCGCCGCTTCGGGCGGGTTCCAGACTGTGAGCTTGGCCACTTCCATGCAGCCGCCGCAACTTTCCCCGGGATGGCTGCGTTTCCGATTAGGGCCTTTTGGAGGTCCCCCAAGTAGTATCGATAGGGACTTAAGTCCCAGGGACGTGTGTTTACGCGCGCCCGGCGACACGAGAGCTAGGGAGAGGAGGCAGCCGGTGGGCCTGCTGGATAACGTCGAGCGCGGAATTGAAAAAATGGTCCGCAGCGCCTTCTCTGCCGGCGGCAAGGGGCAGGTCCAGCCGGTGGAGATCGCCAGCCGCCTGCGGCGGGAACTGGACAATCGCTCCATGACCCTGGACCAGGGCCGTACCCTGGCTCCGAACGTCTTCACGGTCCGCCTGAGCGATTCCGACTATGCCCTTGCCGAGCAATGGGGCCCCACCCTGGCAGAAGAACTCTGCGACGTTGCCATCAAGCATGTCAACAGCCAGAAGTACACCCTGCAGGGGCCCGTGCGCGTGTCGTTCGTCCGGGACCGGGAACTGAAGGCCGGCGAATTCGAGATGGATTCCGCCGTGGAGAAATCCGGCTCGGCCGCGGCAGGGCCCCACCGCCCCGCGGCACCGGCGCGCCAGCCCGTCCGGCTCACCCCGGTACTGGAAATCGAGGGCCAGCGCTATTCGCTCAATGCCCCGTCCATTATTCTGGGCCGTTCCTCCGAGGCGGACATCCTGATCGAGGACCCGGGTGTCTCCCGCCGCCATTTGGAGATCCGCACCGTCAACGGAATCACCACTGCGGTGGACCTGGGCTCCACCAACGGCAGCTACGTCAACGGGGTACGGGTTGAAGGACAGGAAGAACTCCAGGATGGTTCGGTGATCACCATGGGCCGCACCCGCATAACTTTCCGCCTGATGCCCTCGGCGAACGGCGGGCACTGATGAGCGATCTTGCCGTCACCGCCCTGCGTTTCGGGTTCCTGATCCTGCTGTGGATCATGATCCTCGGCGTTGTCTCCGCCATGCGGCGGGACCTGCTGATCGGCGCCCGCACCAAGACCGGTACCCCCAGTGCCAGGCAGGTGCGCAAGAACCCCGAACTGGCGGCCGAACAGGCGCCGGCCCCGCGCGTCCAGGCCCGCAAGCTGGTGGTCACCGAAGGGCCCTTGGCCGGCACGACCCTGGATCTGGCGGCCAGCCCGATCCTGCTTGGCCGCGCCCAGGAGGCCACGCTGGTCCTGGAAGACGACTATGCCTCGGGCCGCCATGCCCGCCTGTTTCCGCAGGGCAGCCGGTGGTTCATCGAGGACCTGGGGTCCACCAACGGAACCTACCTGGGGGATACCCAGCTGACCCGCGCCCTGCCGGTCGACCCCGGCGTGCCCATCCGGATCGGTAAGACGGTCATTGAATTGAGGCCGTAGGGATGGCATTGATCCTGCGCTATGCGGCGCGGTCGGATGTCGGCAAGGCACGTTCCAAAAACGATGACTCCGCGTACGCGGGGAGGCATCTGGCCGTCGTCGCGGACGGCATGGGCGGCCATGCCGGCGGCGATGTCGCGTCCGCCTCCACGGTGCTGGATCTGGTCCATCTGGACAAGGCCGGCCACGAGGATCCGGCCAATGTGCTGGCGGACGAGATCCAGGCCGCCAACTCAATCCTCTCCGAGCTGGTCAAGACCAGCCCCATGCTGGCAGGGATGGGCACCACCGTCACCGCGCTGCTGCTGCACGACGGCGTGCTGGAGTTCGCGCACATCGGCGACTCCCGGGCCTACCGGCTGAAGAACGGCGTCTTCGAACAGGTCAGCAAGGACCACACCTTTGTGCAGCGGCTGATCGACGAGGGCCGGCTCCGTCCGGAGGAGGCCGCGATCCACCCGCACCGCAACGTCCTGATGCGGGTGCTGGGGGACGTGGACGCCAGCCCGGAGCTGGATCTGGCCACGTATCCGGCGGAGCCGGGCGAACGCTGGCTGCTGTGTTCGGACGGGCTGGACGCCGTCGTCCCGGACCATGTCATCGGGCAGGTGATGCGCAGCGCCGGCAGCCTGCAGGAAATCGTGGACAAGCTCGTGGCACTGACCCTCGACGGCGGTGCCCCGGACAATGTCACGGTGGTTGCCGTCGAGGTGGCCGATTCCGAAGCCGCTCCGGACACCGCACCTGTCGGACTGGCATCCGGGTCGGCCGTCG
This sequence comes from Arthrobacter sp. GCM10027362, assembly GCF_042679445.1. Taxonomy (NCBI): domain Bacteria; kingdom Bacillati; phylum Actinomycetota; class Actinomycetes; order Micrococcales; family Micrococcaceae; genus Arthrobacter; species Arthrobacter sp. GCM10027362. Next base: position 6,535 of record NZ_JBHTML010000054.1, on the reverse strand, counting down.
CCTCCCCCGCATCCGGTCCCGGCCCGGCCGGCAGTCCGGCGCCCGCCCCCGTTGTCGTCGGACCGGAACCGGGGTCCGACGACGAGCAGTTCCTCGCCGCCGCCATTCGCGGCGACCTGGCCACCCGGCCCCACGTGCTGGTCGGTGCCGCGGCCCTGGCCACCGAAACGGGCCAGATTCCCATCGTTGCCAAGCGCACCAAGGAACGCCGCGCCGCCGCCCTGCTCACCCACAACGCCCCGGACCAGGAGCCGGGCCAAACGGCGGAGCATGAAGCCGTCCCGCGCCGCCGCTGGCTGATCCCGGCCTTCCTCTCCGCCATGGCACTGGTCCTGGCAGTGGTAATGTGGTTCGGCTACTTGTGGACCCAAACGCAGTACTACGTCAGCCAGGTGGACGGCCGGGTCGCAATCTTCAACGGTGTGTCACAAAATGTCGGCCCGCTCCAGCTCTCCCACGTCGACAAGGTGTACAACATCCCCCTGCAGAACCTGCCGCCCTACACCCAGCAGCGCCTGAACTCCGGGGTGGCCGCGCGGGATCTGGGCCATGCCGAACAAATCGTGGAGGAGCTGCGCGTCTCCAGCCAGAACTGCCCGCCGTCGCCGACAGCCACGCCCGGCACGGCCAAACCCACCACAACCGCCAAACCCACGGCTGCGGCCAAACCCACCACAACCGCCAAACCCACGGCTGCGGCCAAACCCACCACAACTGCCAAACCCACGGCTGCGGCCAAGCCGACGGCGGCGAGCACCAGCGCCACGCCGGCTGCCACCGGGCAGTCCGGTGCCGCCGTTCCGCCCGAATGCCTAGGTGGACCCAATGAGTGACATCCTGACACCCCCCAAGCCGCGCCGCAACGCGGAGCTGCTGCTGCTGATCCTGGCCCTCGCCGTCGGTGTCGGAGCCAACGCGCTGGCGGGCCTGGACCAGGACCAGGGCTTCAGCCGCGACTTCTACGTCCAGAGCCTCACCCTGGCCGTGTTGGTGCTCGCCGTCCACCTGGTCCTGCGGTTCCGCGCCAAATATGCCGATCCGGTCATGCTTCCGATCGTGACCGCCCTGAACGGTCTGGGGCTGGCCATGATCCAGCGCCTCGACGTCGCGATGGACCCGCCAACCACCGCCGCAGCCCGCCAGCTGATGTGGACCGGCATTGCCGCCGCCGTCGCCATCGCGGTGATCCTGCTGCTGAAGGACCACCGCGTGCTGCGCCGTTTCACGTATATTTCGCTGATCCTGTCCGCATTCCTGCTGGTCCTGCCGCTGCTGCCCGGGGTCGGCATGGAGCTTAACGGTGCACGGATCTGGGTCAACCTCGGCTTTGCCACCTTCCAGCCCGGCGAGATCGCCAAGATCACCCTCGCTATATTCTTTGCGGGGTATCTATCCACCAACCGGGACCTGATCCTGCTGGCCGGCAAGAAGATCGGCCCGCTGCAGCTGCCGCGCTGGCGGGACATGGGCCCCATGCTGGCAGCCTGGCTGGTCAGCATCGGCGTGCTCATATTCCAGCGCGACCTGGGCTCGGCCATCCTCTTCTTCGGGCTGTTCATGGCCATGATCTACGTAGCCACCAGCCGGATCAGCTGGGTGCTGATCGGGCTGGCCATGATCGCCTTCGGCGGTTTCATGGCGTTCCAGCTGTTTCCGCATGTCACCGCGCGGATCGACGGCTGGCTCAATGCCTTCGATCCGGAGGTCTACAACGCGCCTGGCGGCAGCCATCAGATCGTCCAGGGCCTCTTCGGCCTGGCCAGCGGCGGACTGACCGGAACCGGGCTCGGACAGGGCCGCCCGGACCTGGTCACCTTCGCCAATAGCGACATGATCATCGCCGCGCTCGGTGAGGAACTGGGCCTGATCGGCATTTCCGCCATCGTCATGCTCTACCTGCTGCTCATCTCCCGCGGCATCCGCACGGCACTGGGCACCCGGGACGCCTTCGGCAAGCTGCTGGCCACGGGCCTGTCCTTCACCCTGGCGCTGCAGTGCTTCGTGGTGATCGGCGGCGTCACCCGGCTGATTCCGCTCACCGGCCTGACGACGCCGTTCATGGCCGCGGGCGGCTCGTCGCTGCTGGCGAACTGGCTGATCGTGGCCTTGCTGCTGCTGATTTCGGATGCGGCCCGGCGGCCCGCCCCCGCCGCCGGCCTGGCCGAGGGGCGCACGTCGGGCCGGGCCGGACGGCGCAGGGGCAGGGAGCAGGAACGGCTGGCGGCCGGTGCGGGAGAGGCGGAGCAACGATGAACCAGGCAATCCGCAACACCTGGGTGGTGGCAGTGGCCATGTTTGCGCTGCTGTTCGGCTCGCTGACGGTGGTGCAGTTCTTCGAGGCCGACAACCTCAATGCCAACAACTGGAACAGCCGGACGCTGTACAAGGACTTCGACATCAACCGCGGGGCCATCCTGGTGGACGGGGACCCGATCGCCGAATCCGTACCGTCCAATGACGGCTTCGCCTTCCAGCGCAAATACAACGACCCGCAGCTGTATGCGCCGCTGACCGGCTTCTACTCCCTCGTCTACGGCGCCACCCAGCTGGAGTCGGCGATGAATGACCAGCTCTCCGGCAGCGGCAGCGAGCTGCTCTACGACCGGATTGTCCGGCTCTTCTCCGGCGCGCAGGTCGAGGGCGCCTCGGTGGAGCTGACCATCGACCCCCAGCTGCAGCAGCTGGCCTGGGACCTGCTGCCGGACGGCGTCAAGGGATCGATCGTGGTGATGGAGCCGAAGACCGGCAACATCCTGGCCATGGTGTCCAAGCCCAGCTTCGACCCCAACAAGCTCGCCGGCCACAACTCCGAGAAGGTCGTGGCCAATATGGCTTCGCTGGAGGAGGTGCCCGGGCTCTCCCCGTTCCTGAATCCGGCCACGGAGTCGCTGGTCGCCCCGGGCTCGGTGTTCAAGCTGGTGGACACGGCAGCCGCCCTGGAGTCCGGCAAGTACGACGCGGACAGCGTGCTGGACAACCCTGCCGAGATCGAGCTTCCGGGAACCAACGTCACGCTGCCGAACTATGTCAACGGCGGCTGCGGGGCCCGGACCAAGGCGGACTTCTCCTTCGCCCTGGAGCAGTCCTGCAACACCCCGTTCGCACAAATTGCCTGGGACCTGGGCGAGGACGCCATTGCCGAGCAGGCCCGCAAGTTCGGCTTCGGCCAGTCCTACAACATCCCGGTCAACGTGACCGCCAGCCAGTTCCCCACCGGCATGAGCCAGGACCTGCTGGCCCAGGCCGCCATCGGCCAGTACGACGTGCGGGTCACCCCGCTGCAGGTGGCCATGATGACCAGCGCCATCGCCAACGACGGCAAGCTGATGAAACCCAACCTGGTCCGCACGGTCCGGGCCCCGGATCTGCGCGTGCTGCAGAGCTCCAAGCCCGAGGAGCTGCAGCAGTCGCTGTCGGCGGAAAATGCCCGCCAGATCAGCCAGTGGATGGTCAACGCCGTGGACCAGGGGATCGCCCGCGGCGCAGCCATCCCGGGCGTGCAGGTGGCGGGCAAGACCGGAACGGCGGAATTGCTGGCCGGCAGCGCGGGCAACAACTCGTGGTTTACCGGCTTCGCGCCGGCGAACGACCCCCAGGCCGTGGTCTCCATCGTCATCCAGGACGTCGAACTCCAAACCGGTTCCCAACTGACCAGTCCGAACGCTAAGCAACTCCTAGAGGCGGTGTTAAACAAGTGAGGCCTACATCGGGTATCACATTAGGCGGCAGATACCAGCTCACTGAACGTATCGCCATTGGCGGCATGGGCGAGGTCTGGAAGGCCCGGGACCAGGTGCTCGGCCGCATCATTGCCATCAAGATCCTCAAGGAGGAGTACACCGGCGACCCAGGCTTCCTGAACCGGTTCCGTGCCGAAGCCCGGCACACGGCGCTGCTGAACCACAACGGCATCGCCAACGTCTTCGACTACGGCGAGGAAGCCGGCTCGGCGTACCTGGTCATGGAACTGGTCCCGGGCCAGCCGCTCTCGGCCATCATCGAACGCGAACGCGTGCTCTCCCCGGACCGGACGCTGTCCCTGGTCTCGCAGACCGCGCGGGCGCTGGAGATTGCGCACCAGCAGGGCCTGGTGCACCGCGACGTCAAGCCGGGCAACCTGCTGATCACCCCGGAGGGCCGGGTCAAGATCACCGACTTCGGCATTGCCCGGCTGGCGGACCAGGTTCCGCTGACCGCCACCGGACAGGTGATGGGCACGGCCCAATACCTTGCCCCGGAGCAGGCCACCGGACAGACGGCCACCGGGCAGAGCGACATCTACTCGCTCGGGGTCATCGCCTACGAATGCCTCAGCGGCTCGCGGCCGTTCTCCGGCGAATCCCAGATCGCCATTGCCCTGGCCCAGGTCAATGACACGCCTCCGCCGCTGCCGGAGACCCTGCCGCGCCCGGTGCGTGCCCTGGTCATGTCCATGCTCTCCAAGGATCCCGCCGACCGCCCGGCCACCGCGGAGAAGCTGGCCGAGGCCGCCGACGCCATCCGCGCCGGCAATATCCGCGCCGCGGAAGCGGCCGTTCCGGGCATGCTCCTGTTCGGCGGCAGCGAGGCGCCCACCGGGGCCATGACGGCCGTCACCGAGGCCGTTCCCGATGTGGAACGCACCCAGGTCTTGGGTGCCCAGTCCGCGGGCGGCCAATCCGCGGGCCCGCAGGCAGCGCAGGCCACGCAGGCCATGAGCCCGGGCACCTCACAGCTGCCGGTGGTACACACCGATGACGGAACCCGGCCGCTGGCCGCCGAGCGCGCCTGGCGCGATACCGACGTCGACGACCCGGACGTGCCGCCGACTCCTCCACGTGTCCAGCCGCGCCGGCGCGGCCGCAGTCCCTGGACCTGGCCGCTGGTGGCCCTCGTCCTGCTGATCCTCTTCGCCGTCCTGGGCGCCTGGCTGCTGCCGACGCTCACATCGGGCGAAGGCGGCCCAACGACCACTACCTCGGCCAAGCCCCGGAGCACGGCCAGCAGTGCCTCGGCGCAGCCGACCATCACCCGCGCCACGCCCAGGGCCACCCAGACCCCCACGCAGGAACCGACCACCCGGACCATCCAGCTGATCGCCTCCAGCTACCAGGGCCGTCCGTTCGAGGACGTCAGGGCCGAACTGCAGTCCATGGGCTTCCGGGTGACAGGGGACCCGGTGCAGAACCGGGCCCCCGCAGGTTTGGTGCTGGACATCAGCCCCAAGGGGAAGGTGGACGAGGGCCAAACCATCACCGTGACCTATTCCGAGGGCCCGGCCACGGCCACCGTTCCCGGGGGCCTCGTCGGCGCGGACGAAGGCAGCGTGCGGGCCGCCCTGCGCGATGCCGGCTTCAAGCCGCAGAAGGCCGGCGAGGAGCCGAGCTCCGACTTCCCGGCCGGCACCGTCATCCGGCTGGTTCCGCCGGAAGGCTCCCCGCTTGAAGAGGGTGCCGCAGTGGGCTACGTCGTCTCCTCAGGACCGGCCGAGGAGGAGGAGAAGACAACCACCCCGCCGGCCGAACCGGAACCGACACCGACCGATGAGCCCACCGAGGATACCGGCCAGAACCCGCCCCGCGACGATTAGCCGGGCAACGACATCGTGGAAGGAATGCAGCCTGTGAATCCGCCGCAGATCCTCAACGGGCGCTACGAAGTTGGTGAGCTCATCGGCCGCGGCGGCATGGCCGACGTCTACCTTGGACGCGACATCCGGCTCGGGCGGTCCGTGGCCATCAAGCAGCTGCGCCCGGATCTGGCCAGGGACCCGATGTTCCAGTCCCGGTTCCGGCGCGAGGCCCAGGCCGTTGCCGGGCTGAACCATCCGGCGATCGTGGCCGTCTACGATACGGGCGAGCATGAGGTGCCGGGCGGCTACAATCTCAGCACGCCGTTCATCGTGATGGAATATGTCAGCGGCCGCACCCTGCGCGAGCTGATCAAGTCCGGGGACCTTACCTGCGACCAGGCGGTGGAATATACGCTCGGGGTCCTCTCCGCGCTCGAATACAGCCACCGCTCGGGCATTGTCCATCGCGACATCAAGCCGGCCAACGTCATGGTCACCCCCCAAGGGAACGTCAAGGTCATGGACTTCGGCATTGCCCGGGCACTGGCGGACTCGGCGGCCACCATGACCCAGACCCAGGCCATCATTGGCACCGCGCAATACCTTTCCCCGGAGCAGGCCAGGGGCGAGGCCGTGGACGCCCGCAGCGACCTGTATTCGGCCGCCTGCCTGCTCTACGAAATGCTGGCGGGCAGGCCTCCGTTCGTGGGCGACAGCCCGGTCTCGGTGGCCTACCAGCATGTCCGCGAGCTGCCCGAGCCGCCGAGCCGGTACAACCCCATGGTCAGCTCTGCACTGGATGCGGTGCTTGCGCGCGCCCTGCAGAAGGACAAGGCGGACAGGTTCCAGGATGCCGCCGCCTTCGGTGCGGCCTTGCGCGCCGCCCGCGCGGGAATACCGCCGGCAGGCCCGGATGCGGGACCGACCCAGGCGCTGCCCACCCAGGCGGCCGCCACCTCCCAGCTCGCCGCCGCCGGCCCCGCC
>NZ_JBHTML010000053.1:20913-22129 GCF_042679445.1 Arthrobacter sp. GCM10027362 | reverse complement strand
AGGGCGGGGCCGCCGAGGAGCCTGAACCCAGGGAACGGCCGGAGGACAGGGCCGCCGCGGCACGGCCTCGGCCTGAATCCCGCCCTGCCGCAGGCCAGCCGGCCCGCAGACCGGGCCCGGGACCTGCGCCGGCCAAACCAGCCGGGGAAACAACTGCCGGGGCCGCTCCGAAGGCCGCCGCTCCAAAGAAAGCCGAAGGTCCGGCCAAGGGCGTATCCGGCGTGCGCAAGCCGGTTCCCCGCAGCGGCGGCAACAGGCCCCCTGCAAGCGGTAAGCCTTCTACCAGGTAAGGAGCAGGTGCCATGACTGAAACGACCGAGCGCGAAGAAACCAGTTCGCCCTCGCTGGCGGAAAAGCTTCCACTGGGCGGCCTGAAGGACGCCGCCGGCAACTTTGGCAAATCGCTCGTCAACAGTGCCCTGGGCAAGGTGACCGACAAGGTCGAGGGCCTCAGCGGCCAGTTGGACGATTATGCCGAAGGCAAGCCTAGAGGCGTGAAGGACGAAATGACAGCAAAAGCCGTCACGGCAGGACTTGAAGGGAAGAGCCCTGCCGTGGGGGCTGCCAAGGGTCTGTTCGGCGGTTTGAAGAACAAGGTCAAGGAGTTCTTTACAGGTGGAGGAGGCCGCGGCAGCCGGCAACAGAGATTCGCCAACATTGTTGAGTGGATCGAGGTCGGCGTCCCGGTCAAGGTGGCCTATAACCAGTGGACGGAATTCGAGCAGTGGTCCGACTTCATGAAGAAAGTCGAGAACGTCGAGCACAACAGGGAGCAGGGAAAAGTGGCCTTCAAGGGCCAGGTCTTCCTGTCCCACCGCCGCTGGGAATCAACTATTAAAGAGATGGTGCCGGATGACCGCATCATCTGGAAGTCCACCGGCAACAAGGGCCACTTGGACGGTGCCGTCACGTTCCACGAAATCGCACCGCGGCTGACCAAAATCTGCATCGTGGTCGAGTACTATCCGCAGGGGCTCTTCGAGAAGACCGCCCAGATCTGGCGGGCGGTGGGCCGCCGCGTCAGGGTGGAAATGAAGCGCTATGTGCGCCATGTCATGACGAGTACGATCCTGGATCCTGACAGCGTTCAAGGTTGGCGCGGGGAAATCAGGGACGGCAAGATCGTGCGCACGCATGAAGAGGTCGTCGAACAGGAACGGGCCGAAGCGGAAGCGGCTGAATCGGAAGCGGCAGAAGGCGCCCCGGAGGCCGGAGA
>NZ_JBHTML010000053.1:0-20816 GCF_042679445.1 Arthrobacter sp. GCM10027362 | reverse complement strand
AGAGGAAGGCTACGAGGAGGAAGGCGCCCCGGAGGCCGAAGAGGAAGGCTACGAGGAGGAAGGCGCCCCGGAGGCCGAAGAGGAAGGCTACGAGGAGGAAGGCGCCCCGGAGGCCGAAGAGGAAGGCTACGAGGAGGAGGTGCCCGAAGAAGAAGAGCAGCCAGCCCCGCGGCGGCGCTGAGGAAAGCTGATTCCGGGGCCGGCGAGGCGGGAAGTAAGAAAGCCCCGAACACGGGAGCTGCTTCACCCAAGGAGTAGGTACAACAATGACCAGCATTGCTCACCAACGGGGCGGCGGATCCATTGACCGCCCGCAATCGAGTTCTCTGGCAGACGTCCTGAATATCATCCTTGACAAAGGACTGGTGATTGACGCGTACGTCCGTGTCTCTCTGGTCGGCATTGAAATCCTCACCATTGATGCGCGCGTTGTCATTGCCAGCGTGGACACCTACCTGCGTTTTGCGGAGGCCACGAACCGCCTGGACCTCTACCAGCACGGCAAGGACCTCCCGGAAGTGATGGAAGGCCTGAACCGAGGCGGCGCCAAGGGGAAGACCAGCGGACTGCTCTCGGGCGTGAAGGACGCGCTGACCGGCAGCGATGATGACCGCGAACGCCGGGCGGAGGAACGTCCCCGCCAGAAGTTGGCCAGCCGACCGGAATCCAGTAAGTCGGAATGAAAGAGGACCAGATTAACCAAATGCCGGATCAATATGTGTACGGGATAGTCCCAGCGGGTTCTGCAATTCCGCCGGGACTATCCGGTGTGAGGGGCGAACCGGTGGACGTGGTCGTCGCCGGTGACTATGCGGCGGTGGTGACACCGGTCGGGGACGTCGAATCCCTTGGCACCCCGGAGGACTTGTTGGCCCACAGCGCAGTATTGGACGCGATTGCTGCAGCCGGGCCGGTGCTGCCGATGGTCTTCGGTACCGTCGTGCCCGATTCGGACGTGCTCACGGACGAAGTCCTGCCCTCGATGCAGGATTCCTACGACGCCGGTCTGCGCCGCATCGGGAATGCGGCGCAGTTTACCGTCCGGGCGCGCTACGTGCGTGACGTGGTGCTTGCCGAGATCGTCTCCGATAATCCTGAGGTTGCCAGGTTGCGCGAAGCCACCGCCGGTGTGAGCGAGGAAGCCTCCCACTTTGACCGGGTCCGGCTCGGTGAGCTGGTTGTCGAAGACCTCCGGCGGAAGGCCTCCAGTGATTCCACGGCCATCGTCAACGCGCTGGCTCCCCTGGCCCGGGAAACGGTCACCCGGGAAGCCAGCCAAGCTGACGACGTCGTCGAACTGGCGGCCTTGGTGGATCGTGGTTCCCAGGAACAATTCGAGCGGGAAGTCGGGAACCTGGCAAGGAATTCCGCCGGACGGATCACCTTCCGGCTGCTGGGTCCGCAGGCGCCCTATGACTTTGTGGGAGAGGTTTAGGCGTGGGCTTCTTCTCCGCGTTGCTTGGCCTGCCGCTGGCACCGGTCCGCGGTGTCGGCTGGATTGCCGAACGCGTGCTCGAGGAGGCAGAGCGCCAGTACTACGACCCCGGAATCATCCGCCGTAAGCTCGAGGAGGTGGCCGAAGCGAAAGAAGCAGGTACCATCTCGGCAGAGGAAGCCAACGCCTTGGAACAGGAACTGGTAGGACGGCTGATCGAAGCCAACAGGCGTCCGCGGCGGGAGGGGTAGCCGGCATGGCCGAGGAGCAGGGTGCCACCAGGAAACCACCCCCGCCCGGGAGCGAAGACGGCGGAGAGAAACCGGCCCGCAGGCCCGAATCCCGCAAATCCGTGGAAAGCCGTCCCGGTGGCTCCGGACCCGGGTCCGGAGCCACCGGCGGCAGGCCGTCCGAAGCCCGTCAGCCCCGTGACGACGCCGAGGGCGGGACCGGGGATCACGGCGCAACGCAGCATCATCCGGGCCGGGACGGCACCAGGATCAGCGCCGTGAAGGCGGCGCGGGCAGCCATGTCCCAGCTGGAGATGTTGACGAACCGGGAGGCCGAAGGCATCGTCGCCATCGGGAAGAACGATGACGGCGGCTGGACCGTGGTGGTGGAAGTGGTGGAAAGCCGGTACGTTCCGGCCACCAGCGACCTGCTGGCCGAATACGAGGTGGTCCTGGACAGAGACGGCGAGCTTGTGTCCTATTCCCGCGGCTCGCGCTATGTTCGCGGCCGCCCGCGGGGGGACTAACCGGGCTTCCGGCAGAACCAGGCAGGATACAGTTCGAAGGAAGGCTTCCCAGATCGTACGAGGCAAACATGACTCTGAGCAACGCCGGCGGACCGTCGGGACAAGGGCGTCTTGTTCCGGGCACGCCCCGCGGCCAGATCATGGAACCGCAGCGCAGCGGGGAAGGAACGCTCACGCACGTCATCGAGACTTTGCTCGACAAGGGCCTCGTGATCAATGCCGACATCATGGTTTCCGTAGCCGGGGTTGAACTCCTCGGTATCCGCATCCGTGCCGCCCTGGCATCGTTTGAAACCGCCGCCCGCTACGGACTGGAATTCCCGGCCGGCACCGACCGCGGCACCCTCGCCTGGAAGGAGGCGACCGAGGAGAAGGAGGCCTGCCCCGAATGCGGCAAGAGGGTTCCCGTGGAGGAGTTGCTGAACGATTCCTGCCCGTGGTGCGGATGGAAGAGTGCCCGCGCCCTCGCGGCAAATAGCTCCGGCGCCGAGGGCGCAAGGACCCGGATCAGCCCGCCGGACGACGCCTCCGGCGACAGCGGGGGTCCCGAGGACAGCCAGATACAGGCCGAAGAATAAATGGGAACGGGCCATGATGAGGCCATGCAGCCCACGCGGGACCCCCAGGCGACCTTGTCGGAGCTGGTTGATGCCCTGCTGAACAAGGGCGTTTACCTGGACTTGGACCTGGTCATCACCGTGGCCGACATCCCGCTGATTGGCATTAGCCTGCGCGCTGCCATCGCCGGCATGGAGACGATGCTCGAGTACGGCATGATGGAGGCCTGGGACGAACGCACCCGCGCCTGGGTCCGGGATTCCGTGTCCCGCCAGGTGTCGCTGCATGAGGGGGAAGACGTCGTGGCCAGGATGGCCGGGGGGTACTACTGGCAGGACCCGTACAGTGCCGCCGCCACCTGGCGGCATGGCAGCATCTACCTCACCACCGAGAGGCTGATTGTCTACCGGCGGGACCCGCAGGAGGTCCTGTGGCAGGCGGCCCTGGGCGAGATAGCCGGCACGGACCTGCGTACAGAGCCCTCCGTGGGTGGGGAAGCCCGCACCCGGCTGCTGGTGCGGACCAATGACGGTGCCACTGCGCTTTTGGCTGCGGCCGAACCGGGGCGGCTCAAGGACCTGGTGCGCAACGCCCGGCAAGGTAGCTTGGAAACCGGCCCCGGCACGTCGGGACCGGACAGCTCCGGCAGCAGCCCTGCCGGGGACAGCGCCGAGGAGCCGGACACACTGTTGTTCAAGGGTGACCTCTGGTACCAGGAGATCCGCGCTGCCGGCCCCGTATGGCGCAGCGGCGCGGGCAGGTATGACTCCCGGGAGGGATTCACTTGGCAGGACCCCGGCGACCGCCGCCCGGCAATCCGGCTGCAACCCGAAGAAATCACGGCGGTCGGCATGGAAGAGGCAGATGCGCCGGCGGGAAATTCCTCTATTCTGATCCTAGGTACGGCCGAAGGAACATTCCGCGTTGCCGGCCGGAGAGTGGAACAGTGGGCAATGCTGCTGCGGGGTGTGAGCGGCGCGGACCGCAGGCATACAGGCGTGCCGGAGGTTGATGATGACGCTGAAAGTTGACGAGGACAACCTGAAGAACGGCATCCTGACCCTCGTGGTAACGCTTGTCGAAGTCATCCAGGAGGCGCTCGAGAACCAGGCCGTGCGCCGGCTCGAAGGCGGGGACCTGACCGACGAGGAACAGGAGCGCCTGGGCAACGCGCTGCTGGAGCTGGACATGGCCATGGAGCAGATCAAGAAAGACCATGGCATAACCGGCTCCGTGGCGGATCTGCGCCGCGGCTTGGACGAGGTCGTTGACGAGGTCGTGGACAAACTCATCAACCCCGAGCGCTGGGCCCGGGAACGGGGCAAAGCCATCCGATGAGGGATTCCCCGGGCCTGTATGTCTACGCCGTGATCCCCGCCTCTGTTCCCGAGACTGCGCTTGGAACAGGCATTGACGCCGCCCCGCTCAAGCTGGTGGCCGCGGCGGACGGACCGGCCGCCGTCGTGCACGAACACCGCTCGGCCCCCTACAGCGGATCCGATGCCGACGTCCAACGCTGGGTGCTGGAACACGGCAACGTGGTCGAACGCTGCTGGGAGCAGGCGGGAACGGTACTGCCGATGAGCTTCAACGTCATTGTTGCGCCCGGTGACGGCGTCTCGGCCTCGGACCGTCTCGTCCGGTGGCTGGGGGCATCCGGCCCGGCACTCGCCGGGCGGCTCGACGCGCTCAGGGACCGGGTGGAGTTGCGGGTGGAAATCTCACTGGACCAGCACGTGGCCGCCGGGCATGATGTCCAGGTAGCTGCCCTGCGGGAGGAGATGCAGCAGCGGCCGGCAGGGGTACAGCGGCTGCTGCGGAAGCGGCTGGACAACATCGAACGCGGCATCGCCGAACAACTGGCGGACCGGCTTTATCCCCAGTACCGCCGCCGCCTGGCCGCCTTGTCCGAGGACCTTGCCGAGAACCGGCGCGCCCACCAGCCCCCGGATTCCGTATCAGTGCTCACCGTCGCCCTGCTGGTAGCCAGGGACGGGGTAGCGGAAGTCGGCCGCGAACTGACCTCCATCAGCGAGGAACAACACGCTGCGCAGATCCGGTTCCTGGGCCCGTGGCCCCCGTATTCCTTTGCTGATGTACCTGAGCTGAACCCGGAATAACCGCCGCCTTCGTGGTCGGCCGGCAGGGGCGACGGCAAACGCCCGGGCAGGAGCATCGGCATCCGTCCCTGGCAACAAGTGTTGTTGCGCCCGTCGGACGGGAACGAATCCCGGTTCCCAGCTTCCTACCGGTAAGGTTAGCTACGTTTGCAGCCTGCGCAAGACCGCGGAAGGAAGACACGCAACGATGCACGATGCAGCCACATTGAACATTGTGGTCCTGGTCAAGTATGTGCCGGATACCCAGTTCGACCGGCACTTGGGCGGCGGGGCCCACACCATTGACCGGTCCGAGAGTATCCTGTCGGAACTGGACGAGTACGCGGTTGAGACCGCGCTGCAGCTAATCGAAGCCCGCGGCGGCGCGAAGGCGGGGAACGCGGTGACCGCCCTGACCATGGGGCCGGCCGCGGCCGTCAATGCCGTCAAGAAGGCCCTGCAGTTGGGCGCCACCGACGGCGTGCATCTGGTTGATGACGCGCTCGCCGGTTCGGATGCGGCCGGCACCTCGCTGGCCCTCGCGGCAGCCATCAGGAGCCTCGGCCCGGTGGACCTGGTGATCACCGGCATGGCCTCCACGGACGGCGAGACCTCCCTGGTCCCGGCTCAGCTGGCGGAACGGCTGGGACTGCCGCAGGTCACCTTTGCTGCCTCGCTGGAGATCGACGGCGGTATGGTGACTGCCCGGCGCGACGCCGGCCCGCAGTCGGAAACCGTGCAGGCGCCGCTGCCGGCTCTCGTGTCCGTGACGGACCAGATCAACGAGCCCCGTTACCCGAACTTCAAGGGCATCATCGCGGCCAAGAAGAAGAAGGTGACCGAGCTGACCCTGGCCGACCTGGGCCTGGATGCCGCACAGGTCGGCTTGGCTGGAGCCTGGACCACGGTGCTGGCCGCAGAGCCCCGGCCGCCGCGCAGCCAGGGCACCATCATCACGGACGAGGGTGACGCAGGGATCAGGCTCGTGGATTTCCTTGCCTCGCGGAAGCTGCTTTAGGAGGACACCGGACATGGCTCAGACATCAAGGATCCTGGTATTCATCGACACCCCGGCCGGCCCCCTCCATAAGGCGCATCGCGAGTTGCTGACGCTGGCGGCATCCCTGGGCGAACCCGTGGCGGCCGTTACCGGCCCGTCCGACGGCACCCTGCTGACAGAACTGGGCAGCCACGGCGTGACCGCCGTGTACCGTCCGGCCGCTGAGCTGGAGGACAGCCTCGTGGCTCCCAAAGCCGCCTTCCTGGCCAATGCGGCAGGCGAGGCGGCCCCGGCCGCCGTACTGTTGGAGAACACCACCGAAGGCAAGGAAATTGCCGCCCGGCTGGGCATCAGGCTCTCCTCGGGCGTGATCACCGACGCGGTGGCGGTGGACCCGGACCTGACCGTGACCAAGAACGTACTCGCCGGCGCCTACACCGTGACCGCCAAGGTGACCGTCGGCACGCCGGTCATCACCGTCAAACCCAACAGCATCGAGGCCGCGGCCGGCTCCGCGGACGGAATGCCGGCCGTAGTCGAGGTCGACCCGGGCGATCCCGGCCCGGCCGCCCGGATCACCGGGCGTGCCGCCAGGCCGGCCACCGGGCGCCCGGATCTGGAAGAGGCCCGGGTGATCGTGGCCGGCGGCCGCGGCACGGACGGGGACTTCGGACCGATCGAGGAACTGGCCGACGCCCTCGGCGGCGCCGTCGGTGCCTCGCGGGCTGCCACGGACGCAGGCTGGATCGAGCATTCGGCCCAGATCGGCCAGACCGGCAAGACCGTCTCGCCGCAGCTGTACATCTCGGCAGGCATTTCCGGCGCCATCCAGCAGAAGGCCGGCATGCAGACGGCCCAGGTCATCGTGGCCGTGAACAAGGACGCGGATTCCCCGGTCTTCGAGATCGCGGACTTCGGCGTCGTCGGCGACCTCTTCAAGGTGCTGCCCCAGGCCGCCGCGGAAATCAGGAAGCGGAAGGGTTAGGCAACCGGTGGAAAACAGCGGTTTCAATCCCGCAGCAGGCGTCAGGCAGGTGCTGGTCTTCGCCGCGCATCCGGACGATGTCGACTTTGGTGCCGCCGGCACCATTGCCCGGTGGACCGCCGCGGGCGTCAAGGTCACCTACTGCATCATGACCGACGGCGATGCCGGCGGCTTCGACGAGTCGCACCGTGCCGGCATCATCGAGATGCGGGCGCGTGAGCAGGCAGCGGCCGCGGGGATCGTTGGGGTGGAGGATATCCGCTTCCTGGGTCAGCGGGACGGCTACCTGGAAGCCAGCCACGAGGTCATCAAGCTGGTGGCGGGACTGATCCGCGAAATCCGTCCGGATGTGGTCATGGCCATGCATCCGGAGCGCGCCTGGGACCGGATCCAGAAGAGCCACCCGGACCATCTGGCCTGCGGCGAGGCGGTGACCCGTGCGGTCTATCCCGCGGCGGAGAACCCCTACGCGTACCCGGACCTGGCCGAGGCGGGGCTGACCGCGTATAAGGTGCCCTATCTGTGGTTCTATGGCGGTCCGAGGGAACGGGACAACCATTTCGTGGACGTGACGGACCAGGTGGATGCCAAGCTGGCAGCTCTCCGGATCCATGCCAGCCAGCATCCGGACCTGGCCCGGATGGAAGCCACCGTCCGGCGGCACCTGCTGGACAATGCGCAGCGCTGCGGACTGGGGCAGGGCCGCAGCGCCGAGGTGTTCCACGTCGTCGGCATCAATACGCCCGATACCTTCGCCGGCTTTTAGGAGTGCACGGGGCCCTTCGCGGCGCGCCGGGAAGGGCCCCGTGCCGGTTTCTTATTTCTTGAGCGGGATGGTGACCGCGAAGGGCAGGGTCGGCGACTGTGAGCCGCCGCGCGGTTCCAGCGTGGCGGCCAGGACCTTGTAACCGGCAATGTTCTCAATGACCGCAGGTTTGGCGCCGGAGATGTTCTCCTCGCCGAGCATGCCGGCGGAGACCGGGGCGGAGCCGTCGGCCGGCACCTTCCACAGCTGGTAGACCTCGTTCCGACCCGGCGGCGTCAGGCCTTGGAAGCCGACGACGGCGGCGTTCCGGCTGCGTGAAACCTCCACCGAGGCGGTGCCGCCGGGAGCCTGCACGGAGCTGCTGGCAAGGTCCGGGGCCCGGCGGACGGCCTCCTCGGTGGAACCGTCGAGGGTCCGGAAGAGGGTGAATCCGCCGACAGCCAGGACGATGACGGCCACCACGGCGAGCAACCACTTCACGGCCGCGGTTGTTGGCCGTCCCGGGGCGCCGTCGTCGTTGTCCGATGTGAGCTGGTCTGCGTGCAGAACCGAGTTGTCGAAGTCCTGTTCCGGGCCGGAGGATTGCCCGTCCCCGGGTCGTGCGTTGTTCTTGTCCGGTGTTGCTGGCGTTTCCATATATGCCCAGCATACGGGCGCGGCGTGGCCGTGTGTTGGAGGATGCGGCTCCGGGCGCGGCCCGGGTCCGGCCTAGGGCCTGGCGCCGGCGAAACCGTGCTGCCGCCAGGCTTCGTAGACGGCAATGGAGGCGGAGTTGGCCAGGTTCAGGGACCGCAGGGACGGCAGCATCGGCAGCCGCACCCGTGCCGTCACGTGCAGGTCCTGCTTGACGGACTCGGGCAGGCCCACGGACTCAGGTCCGAACATCAGGACATCGCCCGGGAGGTAGCTGATGTCCGTGTAGGAGCGTTCCCCCTCCGAGGTGAAGGCGTAGACGTTGTCCGGCTGCAGCACCTGCCATGCATCCTCGAGGGTCTTGTGGACGTGCACGACGGCGAGGTCGTGGTAGTCCAGCCCGGCCCGCCGCAGCTTGGCGTTTTCGAAGGTGAAGCCCAGCGGTTCCACCAGATGCAGCTCGGCACCGGTGACGGCGGCCAGGCGGATGGCATTTCCGGTATTTCCGGGGATCTCGGGAGTGTAGAAGAGGATGCGGAACACGGCTTCCATCTTATGTCCCGGCCAGGCCGCCCCTGGAACGCTACCGGTGCATGCCCGCCAGCAGCCGCGCCAGGGACGGGACATGGACGGTGTTCGGCGCGGGACCGGAGGAGAGGAACTGCTTGAGCTCGCGGACCAGCCGCGCCGCATTGACCACGTGGACCGGCCCGTAGCCGCCGGGATCGTAGCCGCGCGCGTAGTCGATTACGGGTTCGTGCAGGTTACCGTCGGAGCTGTGGATAACGATCCAGCCCTGCACATTCAGTTCCGGGAAGAGGTCCTGCATGCGTCGAACCGCCGGAGCCAGCCGCGGCGGTTCCACCACCCGGCCGTCCTTGTACAGGGTGCGCCCGTCCCACCTGAAAATGCCCCTGGGCAGCAGCATCGAGTCGATCAGGGCCAGGCGGTAGCCCGCAAGCAGGGCATGGTCGATATAGCCGTGCTCGCCCGGGGCGTGCAGCCCGTTGACCAGCCGGGCCGACGGCATGTTGGTCAGGATCTGCTGGGATAGCAGTGCAACGGTGCGGGCCTCGCGTTGCAGCCGGGCGGCGGCACCGAAGATCCCGCGCTTGCGCGGCACCCCGTGGATCTGCTGCCGGGCGACCGACAGCGGCACCGTGGTGGACGCCTCGGCGGAGTCGTAGGACGGTACATAGGCCGCCGGCATGGAGCCGGCGGCCCGGTCCCCGGGCCCCCTGGTCGGGGTGGCAAAGTCAGGTCTCGCGGAATATGCGTCGGACGGGGACGCCGTGCGGGAGACCTGGCCGGTGCCTCCGTAGGATCGGTCGTACAGCCTTCGCGCCTGCGGGTCGCTGAGGACCTCGTAGGCCAGGGTGACCTCGTGGAAGTGGGCCGCATCGCCACCACGGTCGGGATGGGTGGCCCGGGCCGCCTTTCGGTAGGCTGCCTTGATCTGGCGCTCGGTGGCGTTCGTGGGCACTCCCAGGATCTCGTAATGGGAGGGGGGAGTCACACAGGTGCCTTTCCATGCAGGGACTGTCGGCCGGCTCTGAAGAATTCAACGTCTGCGCCCCCGCGCCGGTTCCGCCGGCACCGCCCCGGAAGACGCCGAAGCGCTCAGGTGCCGGGCCGGGCAGCCGTGTAGCGCAGCAGCAGCATGCCGCCGGATTCGAGGATGTGCACCAGCTGCATGTTCTGGAGCGCATGCTCGGGCACCCCGTCCGCAATCCGCTTTCCGGTGCCGCCGGCGAGCACCGGAGAGAGCGTCAGGCACAGCTCGTCCACCAGTCCTGCGGCCTGGAAGGCGCCGAACAGCACGGGCCCGCCCTCGCTGTGGATGCTGTGGTGGCCGCGTTCGGCCAGCGCCGCCACCATCCGCGCCGGCTCCGTGCCGGTGTCGACGAGATCGGCCACCTCCGCCAGCGCCCGGCGCCGTCCGGCATCGGCCCCGGCCGAGGCCAGCAGCAGCGGCCGTACCGGCGCCTGTGCGAAGAACCCGCTGTCGGGGTCCAGGTTCAGGGACCCGGAGACCACCGCGACCGCAGGGTGTGCGGGCAGGCCTCGATCGCTGCGCCAGCGGCGGTCCGCCTCGGCGAGCAGCGAACCGGCGTAGCCCTCCGCCCGGACCGTCCCGGCACCGACCAGGATCACGTCAGCCTGTCGCCGCAGCAGCGTGAAAACGTGTTGGTCGACGGCGTCGCCCAAGCCGCCGGCGCGGCCTTCATGGGTGGCCGCACCGTCGAGGCTGGAGACAAAGTTGAACCGTACCCACGCGGTCCCGCGGTCCGGCACCGAATACCACTCCAGCAGCTGTTCGTCCGTGGCGTCCCGGACGGCGTCAGGAAATACGCGGTTGATCGGGCGCAGGCGGCCGGAGCCGCTCATGCCTGCCCTGCAGGCTCGTTGATCTCGCCCATGTTGTGCTTGAGGTAGGCGGGCAGCCGCCAGCCCAAGGCCGCCTCGGCCAGCCGGACCGCGGAACTGGACTCGGGAATACTGTGCATGCGGACGATGCGGGCACCGTTCATGATGCACATCACGGCCGCAGCCAGTGACCCCGCCAGTCGGTCCTGCTTCGGCTGGTTGAGCGTCTCCCCGATGAAGTCCTTGTTGGACACGGCCGCCAGCGCGGGGAAGCCCAAGGCGGCGATTTCGGCGAAGCGGCGGGTGATTTCCAGCGAATGCAGTGTGTTCTTGTTCAGGTCGTGGCCGGGGTCGATGATGATCTTTTCCGCAGGGATGCCCAGCTCGACGGCCAGGTCCACCTTTCGGCGCAGGAAATGGGCAACTTCCTTGACCACGTCCTGGTACTGCGGCCGCGGGTAGACGGTCCGCGGCGCCGCCAGGGAATGGGTGATCACCAGGTGGACGCCGGCGTCGGCGACCACCGCGGCCATATCCTTATCCTGCAGTCCGGTGGTGTCGTTGATGACGTTGGCGCCGGCCTTGATGGCGGCCGCGGCGACCTCGGGCAGGTAGGTATCCGCCGAGATGACCACGTCCGAGGCGGCCCGGACGGCCTCGATGACCGGCACGATCCGCTCCGCTTCCTCGGCCGCCGGCAACGCCGGACCGGGCGCAAAGGGAACGCCGCCGACGTCCACCCAGTCAGCGCCGTCGTCCACCGCCTGCAGCGCGGCCCCTACCGCGGCGTCGAGCGCGAAGGTGCGGCCGCCGTCGTAGAACGAATCCGGTGTCCGGTTGATGATTGCCATCAGGGCCACCTGCCGGCTGAAGTCGATCTGCCGGCTCCCGAACGCATGGACCGGATGCCGCAGGACGGGCATGAAGGCGCCGGAAAGGCCCTCGTCGGCGGCAGGTACTGTCACAGGCTGGTCAACTCCTTGGCCGGGTCGGACAGCTCCGCGGCGCTGACACTGCGCCCGGAACGGATGAGGTCCTGGATGGCGTCCTGCACATCCCAGACATTTACATTCATACCAGCCACCACCTTCGAATCCCGCAGCCAGAACGCGATGAATTCCAGTTCCGCCGGATTCCCGCGGAACACCGGCTCGCCCGTGGCCCAGGGGAAGAAGCCCGAGTATTCCATCCCGATATCGAACTGGTCCGTGTAGAAATAGGGGATATCGTCATTGACCGCGTCCTGGCCAAGCATGGCCTTCGCCGCCGTCTTGCCTTGGGCGATCGCATTGGCCCAGTGCTCGCTGCGCAGCCGTGCGCCGAGGACCGGATGGAAGGCATTGGCCACATCCCCTGCCGCATAGACATCCGTGGCGGAGGTCAGCAGCGAGCGGTCGGTATCGATCCCCTGCGAGAGGGCCAGGCCGGAGGCTGCCGCCAGTGCCGTGTTCGGCACGGCGCCGATGGCTGCCAGCACCAGGTCGGCCTCCAGACGTTCGCCATCGTCGAGCACGACGGCGGCCGCCCGGCCCCCGGCCCCGGCAATTTCGGCGGGCCTGCGGCCGGTGCGGAAGCTGACGCCTTCGGCCCGGTGCCTGTCGGTGAACAGCGAGCCGATCCGCGGTCCGAGCGCAGTGGCCAGCGGGATCCCGCCCGGGCCCACCACGGTCACCTCGTGGCCCAGCTGCCGCGCCGTCGCCGCCACTTCCATCCCGATCCAGCCCAGGCCGATGACCACGAGCCGCCGGTTGCCGCCGGCCAGGGCCTCGCGCAGCGAGCGGCTGTCGTCGATGGTGCGCAGGTAACGGACCCCCTCCAGCGACGAGCCCGGGATATCCAGCCGGCGCGGAAGGGCGCCGGTGGCAACCAGGAACTTTGAGTAGGCCAGCGAGCCGCCGCGGGAGAGTGTTGCCGTATGCGCGGCGGTATCGATGAACTCGACGGATTCGCCCAGCTTGACGTCGACGTCCTGTTCGTCGTACCAAGCGGGAGCTTCGATGCGGCCGTCCTCGGCAGATTCCTTGCCCGCAAGGAAGGCCTTGGACAGCGGCGGTCGCAGGTACGGGTAGTGCGGCTCGGCCCCGACCAGGGTGAGTTTGCCTTCGAAGCCCTCCTCCCGCAAGGTCTTCGCCGCGGTCGCGCCGGCCAGCCCTGCACCGGCAATGATGATGTGGTTCGAGCTCATGATGCGTTCCTTGTCCGGAACTGCCGCCGCGGTCCCTGCTCCGACCATAGGAACGGACCCGGTGCAAGTCAACGGGCCCGAACGGCCGCTGTGGAAACAGCAGGCCGCACGCATATCCGCCAACTTCGGACCCGGGGCACCGGGCGACGCCGGTGCGGAGACGGCTGCAGCAGGCCAGGCTGTTCCCTCCGGAATTGTGGCTGATCCCGGGAACGCCGCCTGCCGCACCGCCTTGGTGCGGGGCACCCGTCCGGCACTGTGACTTCGTCCGTCCGTGGAGCCGCCGCCCAATCCGGGCGGATCGACATCGCCGGCAGTGTCGGCCCCGCTTGGCGTCCTTCGGTGGGAGGGAAGCCCTGCGGTTCAAGCCGCTGTCGCCCGGACGGTAAAATAACCGTGTGCCCGTGTATCTTGACCACGCGGCGACCACGCCCATTTCGGCGCAGGCCCTGGCCGCACTCACCCGTGAACTCAGCCGCTGCGGAAACCCTTCCTCCCTGCACGGCTCCGGCCGGCGTGCCCGCCGGGTGGTGGAGGAAGCCCGCGAGGTGATTGCCGCGGCCGTCGGTGCCCACCCTTCCGAGGTGGTTTTCACCTCCGGCGGTACCGAGGCGGACAACCTCGCCGTCAAGGGGCTGTACTGGTCCCGGCGGAACGAGGACCAGCGGCGGCGGAAGATCATCTGCTCCCCGGTGGAGCACCATGCGGTGCTGGATACGGTCGAATGGCTTCAACGGCACGACGGCGCCGAGGTGTGCTGGCTGCCGGTGGACGATTACGGCGTGGTGTCCGTGGACGCCGTGCGTGCCGAGATCGCCTCCGATCCCGGTGCCGTTGCCCTGGTCACCGTGATGTGGGCCAACAACGAAGTCGGTTCGGTGCAGCCGGTGGCCGAAATCGCCAGGCTTGCCAACGAATACGGCATTCCGATGCATTCGGACGCGGTGCAGGCCTTCGGCTCGCTGCCGCTGTCCTTTGCCGGATCCGGGCTGGCCACGATGGCCATCAGCGGCCACAAGATCGGCGGCCCGGTAGGTGTCGGGGCGCTGCTGGTGGGCCGCGCGGTGAAGCTGACGCCGGTGCTGCATGGCGGCGGCCAGGAGCGGGAGATCCGCTCGGGCACCTTGGACACGCCGTCGATCGCGGCCCTGGCCGCAGCAGCGGAAGCCGCCGTCGGGCATCTGCCCGAGGAGGGGCCGCGGCTGGCGAGGCTGCGGGAAAAGCTGATCGCGGGTGTCGTCGGCGCTGTTCCCGAAGCAGTGCTGCGGGGCACGCCGGATCCGGAACTGGCCGGCCTGCGCCTGCCGGGCAACGCACATTTCACCTTCCCCGGCTGCGAGGGGGATTCGCTGCTGTTCCTGCTGGACCTGGCGGGGATTGAGTCTTCCACCGGCTCGGCCTGCACCGCCGGGGTTCCCCGTCCGTCGCATGTGCTGCTGGCGATGGGGCTGACCGAGGAGCAGGCCCGGGGGGCGCAGCGGTTCAGCCTCGGGCATACTTCGACGGAGTCCGACGTTGAAGCACTGGTGGCCGCGTTGCCGGAAGCCTACGCGCGGGCCCGGAAGGCTGGCATGGCCGGCCATGCCTCCAGCATCCGGACCGCCGGTACGCAGCACCTGTAGCGGTACAACGGCGGAACGTCTACGAGAACACGAGGATTGGTTATGAAGGTACTGGCAGCGATGAGCGGCGGCGTGGATTCGGCCGTGGCGGCAGCGCGTGCCGTGGACGCCGGCCACGACGTCGTCGGGGTGCACCTGGCGCTGTCCCGCATGCCCGGAACGCTGCGGACCGGCAGCCGCGGCTGCTGCACCATCGAGGATTCCCGGGACGCCTGGCGCGCCTGCGACATCCTGGGCATTCCCTACTATGTCTGGGATTTTTCCGAGCGGTTCAAGGAAGACGTGGTCGATGATTTCATCGCCGAATACGCCGCCGGGCGCACCCCGAATCCGTGCATGCGCTGCAACGAGCGGATCAAGTTCGCCGCCCTGCTGGAAAAGGCCCTCGCGCTGGGGTTCGATGCCGTCTGTACCGGCCACTATGCCAAGGTCATCGAGGACGAACACGGCAACCGGGAACTGCACCGGGCGGCGGACTGGGCCAAGGACCAGTCCTATGTCCTCGGCGTCCTGACGCATGAGCAGCTCAAGCATTCGATGTTCCCGCTGGCCGACACCCCGTCCAAGGCCGAAGTCCGTGCCGAGGCGGCACGCCGCGGCCTGTCCGTGGCGAACAAGCCGGACAGCCATGACATCTGCTTCATCGCCGACGGCGATACCCGCGGCTGGCTGGCCGAGAAGATTGAAATGCAGCCCGGCGAAATCGTGGATGAAACCGGTGCGGTGGTGGGCGGCCACGACGGCGCCAACGCCTTCACCGTGGGCCAGCGCCGCGGCCTGAAGCTGGGCCGTCCGGCCGCCGACGGCAAGCCCCGTTTTGTGCTGGAGATCCGGCCCAAGGAGAACAAGGTCGTGGTGGGACCCGAGGCGCTGCTGGCGGTGGACCAGCTGCGCGGAATCAAAGTGTCCTGGGCCGGGCTGCCCATCCCCGCGGTGGGGGCGGGATCCGAGTTCGACTGCATGGTCCAGGTCCGCGCCCACGGGGACCCGGTGCCGGCCCGGGCCCGGGTGGAACTCGACGGCAGCCGGCAGCAGCTGGCGCTGACGCTGGTGGAGCCGATGCGCGGTGTCGCCCCCGGCCAGACGATGGTGCTGTACCAGGGCACCCGGGTGCTGGGACAGGCCACCATTGATTCGGCACGCTCCCTGGGCTGGAATCCGGCGCGGGTCTCCTGACACACGCACCCGTATCGGGGCGTGGTCCCGTCCCGCAGTGAGGGACGCCGGCCCGGGCTTCCAGCTGCCCATCAGCCGTGCCATTTACCCCTGGCGGAAGCGCGCCGGTTGCCGCCTGTGCCTTAAGCCCGGCGGGAACGGGATTCCCGCCGTCGCCTTCCCGGCTGCAGGGCCGCTGTTTTGACCGGTGCCAATTCGGCTGTGGCGGCAGCCGGGAAGCCACTGGCTATTTTGTCAGCAGCAAGCCGTACTGTTCCTGCCAAGGAGTTCCCTCGATGGAGTGGCCGTCAGAGACGGCCAGGGAAGGTGAGCGACGATGGAGATGACTCCGGACAATGTCAGGCGCGTGGTGGCCGCCCTTGCCGCCAAATGCCCTCCCGTCGATTCCCAGCCCGCCCCGCCGCGGCCGAAGGTTCGTCGAAAGGTGCCTTCGGCCGGGAGGGCCGGCGGAGAGCACGATCGCCGCGAGCGCACCGGCCGTGGTGAAGAACGGGGAGCGTGAGGTTCTCCGGGCGGGGTGGCCGTCTGCGGGGCAGCTTCACACAAGGCAGGCCCTTGCGCACCGGGGCCCGGCGAAACAATAGACTGGACGCATGACTGAACCGCACGCCGCCGATCCCTTCGATCCCTCAGCCAGTTCTCTCTCGGGGCAGGTGACCCCGGAGGTGATGGACGAGCTCCTTGCCGTACGGGGCAGTATCGACAACATCGACGCGACTTTGGTCTATCTGCTGGCCGAACGGTTCAAGGCGACCCAGCGCGTGGGCTACCTGAAGGCCCGGCACAAGCTGCCCGCGGCGGACCCGGACCGGGAAACGGCCCAGATCGAGCGCCTGCGCCGGTTGGCCGAGGAGGCCCACCTGGATCCGGCCTTCGCGGAGAAGTTCCTGAACTTCATCATTTCCGAGGTGATCCGCCACCACCAGGCGATCGCCGAAAACCACGGTTCCGCCGCGGACCACGTCGGGGAACCGACGAGTGGCCGCTGAGGCATCCGCGGCCGGGGCCAGGCCGGAACGCCCTTCCGTCGTCGCTGCCACGGCGCTGGGCAGCTGGCCCGGAACGGACCCGGTGGAAGCGGCCCGCACGGTCCGCGGCGAGCTGGGCGAACCGAACCTGCCGCACCTGGTGGAACTGCCGGACCGCGGGATCGGCTCGGACCCGGTGGGGCGTACCGCCGGGATGCTGGTCGAACTGGCCGTGGACGTCCAGCCGCACGGCTGGCGGCTGGTGGACCGCCCCGGCCAAGACCAGCGCCGGGCCGTTGCCGCACTGGCCACGGACCTGAATGTCCTGGCCGACGTGGTCGGGGCGGAGGAGGACCCGGGCTGGCAGCTGAAGCTGCAGCTGCGCGGCCCGCTGTCCCTGGCTGCCAATCTCTATCTGCATACCGGCGAGCGGGCGCTGCTCGATGCCGGTGCCCGCCGGGACATTGCCCAGTCGCTGGCCGCCGGCGCCGCGGAGCACCTGGCCAGGGTGGCCGGGTCTGTTCCAGCCGGAACGCAGCTGGTGGTCCAGCTTGACGAGCCGGAAATCGACAGGGTGCTCGCCGGCTCCATTCCGACCGCCAGCGGCTACCGCACGCTGCGCTCCATTCCCGGCCCCGAGGTCGCACAGGCCTGGCAGGCGGTGATTGACGCGCTGCGCGAGGCCGGGGCCGCTGAGATCGTGCTGGCCGTTCCCGCTGCCGATGCGGCGATCGAGGCGGTCGCCGGCGTCGATGCGGACGGTTTCGCCGTGCCGGCGGCCGGCCTGGATACGCGCCGCTGGGAAGCCATCGCGGCTGCCGTCGAGGCGGACCGCAGGATCTGGCTGGGCGCCGTGGACACCGCCAATCCGGCCGCGCAGGTACCCCAGGTCAAACAGCTCGTGGAGTCCGTGCTGCGTCCGTGGCGCCAATTGGGCCTGCCCGAGGCCAGCCTGCCGCAGCTGCGCATCACCCCGTCCACCGGTCTGGCCGGGCATTCGCTGGCCGCCGCCCGGCAGGTCTTGACCCGGCTGGGACAGTTGGCGGACGCCCTCAACCAAGTGGTCGCCGAAGCCTAGGGTGTCCCGCTCCCGGGCTGGTAGCTGAAAGTGCCCTCGTATTCGAGCACCGTGCCCAGTTGGCGCTGGATGACCTTGGTGCGGATCCTGAACCGGCCCTCGGCCCGGTCCCACCATTGTTCCGTGAACGCAACGGCCTCCAGCAGCCGGGGCAATGGCAGGAACCATGGGCCGGCCAGCAGCCGGGCACGGCGGGATACCAGGCGCATTCGGCCGCCGGTGCCGACGCTGCATTCCAGGTCTGTCGCAAGCAGTCCGCTGCGGCCCAGCCGGTTGAGCAGCACGCCCCGGGACGGATCCCACGAAGTGGTGTCCTCCATGATGCGCGTCCGGCCGGCAAAACCCACCGTCCTGACGGCGGTCAGGGCCGGCCGTCCGGCGGCATCCGGATGCGCCCGGTTCACGATGCTGAATGGGACATTGCGCTGGTATTCCGGGAACAGCGAGCGGTCCCGCCCGGTCAGCCGCAGCAGCGGCCGCAGCGCCGGAAGTGGACAGCCGGCGACGTCGAACATGCCGGTTCCGGTTCCGACGGCATGGGTCCCGGACGGATCCAGGCTGAAGTATTCCTGCAGTTCGGGCTGCAGCCGGGCGAATGCGGCCCCCATCGCCAGCCGGTAAACGGACACGGTCCTGCCTCCTAAAGCCGGCCGGCGGCCTTGAGCTGGATATATTTGTCGGCCAGCGCCGGCGGCAGTTCGTGCGGTGTGGCGTCAACCACCTCGGCCCCCAGCTGGCGGATTGCGGCTGTCACGGCAGAGCGCTCCAGCAACGCGCGTTCGGCGGCAGCGGCGCGGAAGGTTTCGGTGGCCGTCCCGCGCATCTGCCGCAGTTCGTCCAGGTAGGGGTCCCGGACCGAGGCCACCACCACCATGTGTTTGGCGGTCAGCTGGGCCAGCACGGGCAGCAGCCCCTCCTCGGCGGCCCCCGAGTCCAGCGCGGTAAGCAGCACCACCAGCGAGCGGTGCGAAGCGACGGCCCGGACCTGGGCGGGGACCTGGCTCCAGTCCGTTTCGATCAGCTCGGAGTCCAAAGGGGCCATCGCCGTGACCAGCTGGTTGAGCATATTGGACTTGTCGGAGGACTTGACCCGGGCCCGCACCCGCCGGTCGAAGGCCAAAAAATCCACCCGGTCCCCGCCGTGTTCGGCCAGCACCGCCAGCAGCAGGGCCGCCTCGATGCCGGTGTCGAGCCGCGGTTCGTCCTCGATCCGGGCGGCGGAGGTTCGGGAGGTGTCCAGCACGATCACGACGCGGCGGTCCCGTTCCGGCCGCCAGGTGCGCACGACGACGGTCTGCCGCCTGGCGGTGGCCCGCCAATCGATGGAGCGCACGTCGTCGCCGCGCACGTAGTCCCGCAGCGAGTCGAATTCGGTTCCGGCGCCGCGGATCTGCACGGCCGCCTTGCCGTCGAGTTCGCGCAGCTTACGCAGCTTTGAGGGCAGGTGGCGCTTGGCGTGGAAGGCCGGGAGCACGCGCAGCACACCTGGTGCGGCCAGGGTGCGCTGCCGGGCAGCCATGCCCAGCGGCCCGAAGGAGCGGACCGCGACGTGGTGGGCCAACAGGTCCCCGCGCCGCTGCGGCCGCAGCCGGACGGGCATGATCCGGCGTTCTCCGGCCGGCACGCACAGCTGCTGCACCGGGTCCGCGGCTCCGGCCGAGGGCTGCCAACCGTCCCGGACCCGGGCCCGCAGGGCGCGCCTGCCGGTGTTGGTCAGTTCGATCCGGGCCGTGCAGTCCTCGCCCAACCGGACGCTGGCAGGCAGCGACCGGCGGATAAGCACCCGGCGCGGGGAGGCGGCCAGCAGCAGGTCGGCGCCCAGGACGGCGGCCAGCAGCAGCAGCCACCACAGCGCCGTCGTGCCCGAAGGGAAGAGCAGCAGCGGAATCGCGCCGGCCAGCGCCAGCAGAATGAACCGTCCGGTCAGTGCCATCGAAGCTCCAGCGGCGGCCGTCAGCGCGGCACCGGCACGGTGGCCAGGATGTTCTGCAGCACGTCGTCGGCCTGGACGCCGTCCATCTGGGCCTCCGGCCGCAGCAGCACCCGGTGGCGCAGTGCCGGCAGGGTCAGGGCCTTGACGTCGTCCGGGGTGACGAAGCTGCGCCCGGTGAGCCAGGCCCAGGCCTTGGAGGTGTTCAGCAGCGCGGTGGCACCGCGGGGCGAGACGCCCAGCTGGAAGGACGGGGCGGACCGGGTGGCGCGGACAATGTCCACGATGTAGGCGAGCACCTCGGGCGAAATGGCCACGCGGGCGACCTCGGCCCGGGCCAGGGCCAGGTCAGCGGCGGACGCGGCCGGCCGCACCCCGGCGGCGGCGAGGTCGCGCGGATTGAAGCCGAGGCTGTGGCGCCGGATGATTTCGATCTCCGCGTCGCGTTCGGGCAGCGGCATGGTCAGCTTGAGCAGGAAACGGTCCAGCTGCGCCTCCGGCAGCGGGTAGGTGCCCTCGTACTCGACGGGGTTCTGCGTGGCGGCGACAATAAAGGGTTCGGGTAGTTTCCGGGAAACGCCGTCCGCGGAGACCTGGCGTTCCTCCATCGCCTCCAGCAGCGAGGCCTGGGTCTTCGGCGGAGTACGGTTGATCTCGTCCGCGAGCAGGATGTTGGTGAAGACCGGTCCCTCCCGGAAGGTGAATTCGGCCGTGTGCGTGTCATAGACGAGCGAGCCGGTGACATCGCCCGGCATCAGGTCCGCGGTGAACTGGATCCGTTTGGTCTGCAGGCTCAGGGCGGCCGAGAGCGTGCGCACCAGCAGGGTCTTGGCCACGCCGGGCACGCCTTCGAGCAGCACATGCCCATTCGAGAGCAGGGCGATCAGCAGGCCGGTCACGGTCGCATCCTGGCCCACCACGGCCTTGGCCACCTCGGTGCGGACATCGAGCAGTGCTTGCCGGGGCCGGTTCGCCCCGCCGGCGGCATCCGCGGCATCTTCCCAGGGTGCTTCGAGCTGCGGATTGGAGTGGTGCTGCTCGCTCATCGGTGGATTACCTCTTTCTCTAGGGCCTGCAGATCCTGCGCCCAGCCGGCCAGCTGGGATTCGGTGCCGGGGGTGTGGGTGCGCAGCAGCTGGTCGATCCGGGCCGGAGTGTACCGGGCCGCGGCCCCGGACGGCGGGGCGGCCGCGGCGTCCAGTGCGGTGATGGTGGCATGGACGACGGCGGCGGCGTCGGCCCGTGGGCCCAGCCGCA
>NZ_JBHTML010000052.1:0-22374 GCF_042679445.1 Arthrobacter sp. GCM10027362 | reverse complement strand
ACCCGCGGCAGCCGCTGGGCCACCCGGCCGAGGTAGCCCAGCAGCCGTTCGGCCAGCGCGCGGTGCCGGCTGGAGCCGCTGTAGGCCGCATAGGTCAGCAGCGCTCCGGCGAACAGGCTGGCGCCGCTGGGAGCGGCGTTTTCGAGCGGGTCCGCGGCGCGGCGTTCGCCCCGCGCCGCGGAGAGCTGCTGCGGCTGCTCCGCCTCGTCCAGCAGCGTGCCGTCGGACAGGAAGCGCTCCTCGGTGCGCAACAGCAGACGCTCGGCAGCGGCATACCAGCGTTCGTCCCCGGTGGCGCCGTAGAGGGTGAACAGGCCTTCGGCAACACCTGCGTAGTCCTCCAGCAGCCCCTCGATGCCGCGGGCCGCGCCGTCGTGCGAGACCCGGGCCAGCCGGCCGGAGGAGTCCAGATGCACGCGGAGCAGATACTCGGCAGCCGCTTCGGCCGCCGCCAACAGCTCCGGGCGGTCCAGGACCTCGGCAGCCTCCGCGAGCGCTGCGACGGCCAGCCCGTTCCAGCCGGCCACCACCTTGTCATCGCGGCCCGGTTGGGGCCGCTGCCGCCGCGCCTGCCGCAGTACCGGCTTCAGCCTGTTCCAACGCTCGGTTTCGGCCGCGTGCAGCACCCTGCCCGGATGCAGCGGGGAGCCGTCCTCGGTCACCGTCCCATGCGGGCCGATGCCCATCACCGAGGCCACCCAGTCCGCGTCCCCGCCCTCCGGCCCCAGCACCCGGTGCAGTTCCGTTACGGACCACAGATAGGTGCCGCCCTCGACGTGTTCCCCGTCCACCACTGTGTCGGCGTCCAGCGACGAGGCCAGTCCCCCACCGGGCAGGCCCAGGCCGTCCAGCATCCAGTCCGCCGTCGCGTCCGCCACCGAACGCGCCAACTCCCGCTCGCCGGAATCGCTGCCCTGGACCGCCCACTGGGCGTAGGCGCGCAGCAGCTGGACATTGTCGTAAAGCATCTTCTCGAAATGCGGCAGCGACCACTGCCGGTTCACGGAGTACCTGGCGAACCCGCCCTCCAGCTGGTCATACAGTGCGGAGCCGGCCATGGCCTTCAGGGTGCGCACCGCCAGCCCGGCGGCGAGCGCGGCGGTATCCTCCGGTTCCCCGTGCTCGGCCTCCATCCCCTGCCCGCCTGCGGCGGCGTGGCGCAGCAGGAACTGCAGGACGGACGAGGGCGGGAACTTGGGTGCATCCCCGAAGCCGCCGAACCTGCGGTCCTCCTCGCGGGCCAGCACGCGGACGGCCCCGGCCAGCAACTCCGGCAAGTCCTCCGGCCCCTCCGCGCGGGCGCCGGGGGCGGGCCGCACCGCAGCTTCGGGGGCACCGGCGTCACCGATGCCGCGCAACGGACCCACCAGCGCCCGGTTGACCTCGGTGGCCTCGCCCAGCGCGACGGCCAGGGTTTCGGCGTTGGCTTCGATTCCCTCCCGCCGGTTGGTCCACGCGTCCGTGACCGCTTCGAGCACCTGCCGGAAGGAGGGCCTGCCCGGGACGGGCCGCGGCGGGTAGTACGTGCCCGCATAGAAGGCGCGCCCGTCCGGCAGCGCAAAAACGCTCATCGGCCAGCCGCCCTGTCCGGTCAACGCCTGGGTGGCGGCCATGTAGACGTCGTCGACATCCGGGCGTTCCTCGCGGTCCACCTTGATGCTGACGAAGTGTTCGTTCAGGTACTCTGCGGTGGCCTCGTCCTCGAAGGATTCCCGGGCCATCACATGGCACCAGTGGCAGGCGGCGTAGCCGACGGAAATAAAGACAGGCACGTCGCGCCGGCGCGCCTCTTCAAAGGCCTGGTCGCCGAAGGGCCACCAGTCCACCGGGTTTCCGGCATGCTGGCGCAGATAGGCCGAGGCCTCGTTGCGCAGGCGGCCGGCCATGCTCAGCTCCCCCGGCCCTGCTCGCCCTGCCGGCCGGTACCGGGGCCGGCAGGGGGCTCCGGCCCGACGGGCCCGTCAGCGGGTTCCCCGGCCGGTCCGCCGGCGCCCGTGCCGTCCGCCTCTCCGTTCCGGGGCTGGCCGACCTGTTCCCGGTAGCGCACCCGCCGGATCCGCTTGGTCATATCCCGGATCAGCAGGAACAGCACCGCGGCCAGTGCGAACGTGATGAAGAAACCCCACGGCCCTGGGGTGACCTGGTTGGGGTCAAGCCCGGGCCGCAGCGTGGGCTCCGGATTCGGCGCCACGGTGGCGAGTACATGCAGCAGGTGCAAAAGTCAGTCTCTTTCTGGCTGTCCTCCCGGGCCGCAGGTGCCAGGCCCGGTCCGGAAGATGGCGGTATCCACCTGTATCTATCGTATGCCCGCGAAGAAGTCCGTTTCCGGCAGGGAGGTCGGCACCCGGGAGTCAATCAGCGAGTAGTCTTCCCACGGCCACACCTTGCGCTGCAGATCCGCCGAGACGGCGAAGAAGAATCCGCCCGGCTCGATCTGGGTGCGGTGCGCCAAAAGCGCCCGCTCGCGGTGCTCGAAAAAGTCCCCGCAGTCGATCTGGGTCGTCGTCGGATGCAGCGGCATCGGCGGCTGGTGCCCCTCCGCGTCCGCCTCCAGCCAGGCGGCGATGCGGGCGGCGTACGGGGACTTCAGCCCTGCCTCCTCCAGTGCGTAGTGCAGGGCCCGGAACCGTTCCGGATTAAAGGCACGGTCGTAGTAGAGCTTCGACGTCGCCCACGGCTCTCCGGCCTCGGGGTACTTCGCCGGATCGGCGGCGGCATGGTAGGCCTCCACCGCGATCTTGTGGGCCATGATGTGGTCCGGGTGCGGGTAGCCGCCGTTTTCGTCGTAGCTGATCAGCACCTGCGGCCGGAAATCCCGGACCAGCCTCACCAGCGGCTCGGCCGCCTGCGCCAGCGGCAGTGTGGCGAAGCTGCCGAACGGCAGCGGCGGCAGCGGGTCCCCCTCGGGCAGCCCCGAGTCCACGAAGCCCAGCCAGCGGTGCTGGATCCCCAGTTCCTTGGCCGCGTTGGCCATTTCCAGCCGGCGCAGGCCGGCCAGATCGCGGTCCGCGTGCGCCTCGCCGGCCACTTCGGCGTTGAGGATGTCCCCGCGCTCGCCGCCGGTGCAGGTCACCACCATGACCTCCACCCCGGCCGCGGCGTAGCTGGCCATCATCGCCGCGCCCTTGCTGGATTCATCGTCCGGGTGGGCGTGCACCGCCAGCAGGCGCAGGCCTTCCGCCGGCTCGTTCGCTTCCTCTCGGTCCGAAGGTGACGGTGCGGGGATGATCAACTGGCGCTCCTGGGTCCTAGGGTTTTCCTGAGGCGATAAAGTAGACAGCGTGAGCACCACCGGACCCACCGCTGCCGAGACTTCTTCCGGAACAAGCGTAGCCAATCGTTACGGCGCCCAAAAGCGGCGCCCGGGCGGCAAGACCGGGAAAGTCCTCGCGGGGGCGGCCCTGGCCCTGGCCGTTGCGGCAGCCGCCGTCTATGCGGCACTGTCCGGGAATCCGCCCGTTTCGGCCAAGGACGTCGGCTTCCACCTGTCCGAGCCGCTGCAGGCGATGGTGGACTTCGAGGTCACCAAGGATCCGGGCGCCACCGCCGAGTGTGCCGTCCAGGTCCTCAATGAGCAGTACGCGGTCGTGGGCTGGAAAATGGCCGTCATCGGCCCCAATTCCACCGACGAGGGTGCCGACGGCGGCAGGACCACCGCCCACCGGATCCAGCTCCGGCTTGAGTCCGAGGGCGTCTCCGGCGGCGTGAATTCCTGCTGGATCGTCAAGGCCGGGTAACCCCGCCGACCCGGAAAGTTACCGCGGCAGCGGTCGGCGCCATTGGGCAAACCGTCCGCGGCTGACTACACTTAACCAATACGTTCCGCCCCGCCCATCCGGTGAAACCGGGAACCGTACGGATTTCCCAGGAGTCATCCACCGGACGGCGGGGTCTTTGCTTGTGGCGGCGGCTGGACCCGGCGGCCGCCAGAAGCGGAGAGCCACCATGCCGGGGCCAGGGGAATGGTTCCGGCATTAACTAAGGAGAAGTACGTGTCCACATCCAGCGCACCCGTCGCCTGGCTCACTCAGGAGTCTTACGACCGCCTGAAGGCTGAACTGGATCATCTCTCCGGCCCCGGCCGGGCGGAGATTGTTGCCCGTATCGAGCAGGCCCGTTCCGAAGGCGACCTCAAGGAGAACGGCGGCTACCATGCCGCCAAGGAAGAACAGGGCAAGGCCGAGGCACGGATCCGCCAGCTCACCGAACTGCTGCGCAACGCCCACGTCGGGGAACCCCCGGCCGATGACGGCGTTGTGGAACCCGGCATGGTCATCGAGGCAAAGATCGCCGGTGATCCGGAGACCTTCCTGCTGGGCAGCCGCGAGGTGGCCGGCGATGCCGACATCAATGTCTACAGCGAAAAGTCGCCGCTGGGGGCGGCCATCCACGGGCTGAAGGCAGGCGATTCCACCACCTACACCGCGCCCAACGGCAAGGAAATCACGGTGGAGATCATTTCCGCCAAGCCGTACACCGGCTGACACCGGGCCGGCGGGCAGGAAAGAGGGGCGGACCCGGGGATCCGCCCCTCTTTCCTGCTTTTATGCCCGCTTCCGGCGCAGCAGGACAGCCGCCAGCACTCCCCCGGCGGCGCCGAAAAGGTGGGCCTGCCAGGAGACGCCTGGCCCCGCCGTCGGAAGCACTCCCCAGAGCACGGAACCGTAGAAGGCGAAGATCACCAGCGCCAGCAGGATCTGCCTCCAGCTGCGGTTGTAGAACCCGCGCACCAGCAGGTAGGCCAGCAGGCCGAACACCACCTCGGAAATCCCCACGGTCAGTCCGGTGCCGGTGAGCCAGACGCCCGCGCCGGAAACCAGCCAGCTGGAGGCGACCACGGCGGCGAACCGGCGCACGCCCTCCAGGAAGACCAGGAAGCCGAGCACGATCAGCGGCAGGCTGTTGCCGGCCAGGTGGTTGAATCCGGCGTGCAGCAGGGGCGAGAACAGGATCCCGTCCGCCCCCTCCAGCCGGCGGGGAATATTGCCGAACTGGTAGTTCATCATCCCGCCGGTGGCCAGGTTGGCCAGCTGGATGACCCACAGGACGGCCGTGAAAGCGACGAGCACCAGCAGGCCCCGCCGGGCCCGGCCGGCCTTGGCAGGATCCCGGGTGACCGCTGCGCCCGGCATCTAGTGCACCACGACGGGCTGGAAACCCTCGGCACGCAGATTGCGCAGCACCAGCTCGCAGTGCTCGTGCCCCTTGGTTTCGATGTCAATGGTGATCGCCACGTCCCCCATGCTGATCGATCCGCCGATCCGGGTATGGTCCACCCGGGTCACGTTGGCGTCCGACTCGGCGATGATCCGCGAGATCTGCGCCAGCGAGCCGGGACGGTCATCGAGCATCATGCGGACCGACATGAACCGGCCGGAGGCGAACAGGCCGCGCTGGATCACCTTGAGCATAAGCATCGGGTCGATGTTGCCGCCGGAGAGGATCACCGCCGTGGTGCCCGGATTCTCGATCACGCCCTCCATCAGGGCGGCCACGCCGACGGCGCCGGCGGGCTCCACCACCAGCTTGGCGCGTTCAAGCAGGAAGATCAGCGCCCGGGCCAGCGCATCCTCGCTGACCGTGACCACGTCGTCGACCAGCTCGCGGATGATGGCGAAGGGCAGCTGGCCCGGCCGGCCGACGGCGATGCCGTCCGCCATGGTGGAAACCTTCTTCAGCGGCACCAGCGCATCGGCAGCCAGGGACGGCGGGTACGCGGCGGCGTTCTCGGCCTGCACGCCGATCACCTTGATTTCCCGGCCCAGTTCCCTGGCCTTCGCCTTGACCGCGGTGGCGACGCCGGCCAGCAGCCCGCCGCCGCCGACGCCCATCACGATGGTGTCCACGGCCGGGATCTGTTCCAGGATCTCCAGGCCAATGGTGCCCTGCCCGGCGATGATGTCCGCGTTGTCGAAGGGGTGGACGAAGACGGCCCCGGATTCCTGGGCATAGCGCTGCGCCTCGGCCAGGGCCTCGTCCACGTTGTGCCCGTGCAGCACCACCTCGGCGCCGTGGCCGCGGGTGGCCGCCAGCTTCGGCAGGGCCACTCCCAGCGGCATGTAGATCCGGGCCTTGATCCCGAGCCGTGCCGCCGCCACCGCGACGCCCTGGGCATGGTTGCCGGCCGAGGCTGCGACCACGCCGCGGGCACGCTCCTCGGCGGTAAGCCGGGCCATGCGCACATACGCGCCCCGGACCTTGAACGATCCGGCACGCTGCAGGTTTTCGCACTTGAAGAACACATCGGAACCGACCATGCGGCCCAACGCCCGGGACTGCTCGATGGGCGTCTGTTCGATCACGCTCCCGAGCAGCTGGCGCGCCTGGACAATGTCATCGAGGGTGACCGGCAGTTGGGTCAAGGCAGTCATGAGTTGGTTCCTCTCCTCTCCTGCGCTCCGGCGGCGTCGTCAGGGCCGGCCGGCCGGAGCGCGGAGGTTGTGTCGGGGTCGGGTTGTGTGGCGGCTGCGGATGCCGCCCGGTTCCGCGGCCCGGTCCGGCCAGGTCGCGGCGACAGCAGCGCCGGGTCCGCTTCCCACGCGCGGGCCGCGATGTAGCGGACGGCGGCATTGAGCATCGCCAGCACCGGAACGGAGAACAGGGCCCCCGGGATGCCGGCAACCATGGAGCCTCCGGCCACCGCGAGCACCACCGCCAGCGGATGCAGCGACACCGCCTTGCCCATGATCAGCGGCTGCAGCACGTGTCCTTCCAGCTGCTGCACGCCCAGCACGATGGCCAGCATGATGAGCGCATTGATCCAGCCGTTGGCCACCAGGGCGAGCAGGACGGCAATGAAACCGGTGACCAGGGCACCGACGATGGGGATGAAGGAGCCCAAAAAGACCAGCACGCCCAGCGGCAGGGCCAGCGGCACCCCGATGATGGCCGCACCCGCGCCGATGCCGAGGGCGTCGATGAAGGCGACGAACATCTGGACCCGGATGTACTGCACCATGGAGGTCCAGCCGCGGCGCCCGGCGCCGTCGGCGGCCATCCTTGCCTTGCGCGGGAGCAGGCGCACCAGGAACGCCCAGATCCTGCCGCCGTCGAGCAGGAAGAAGATCAGGGTGAAAATGGTCAGCAGCATGCCGGTCAGCAGGTGGCCGGCGGTGGAGCCGACGGTCATGGCGCTGGAAAAGATGGCGCTGCTGTTGTTCTGCAGCTGCCGCAGACCCTCGGTGATGTAGTCGTTCAGCTGGGCCGTGGTCAGATGCAGCGGGCCTTCGGTCAGCCAGGTCTGGATCTGCACCACACCCTGGAGCACCTGGTCCCACAGGGCCCCGAAACCGACCACCAGCTGCCGCCCCACCAAAGACAGCGCCCCGCCGATGAGTCCGAGGAACCCGAGGATGGTGATGGCTACGGCGAGCCCGCGGGGCACCTTGGCCTTGTTCAGGAACCGCACCACCGGGCTCAGCAGCGCCGAGAGCAGGGCGGCGACCATCAGCGGAATGATCAGCAGCGAGACATAGCTGAGCAGCCAGACCAGCAGGCCGGACACGACCACCACCAGGCCCACGCGCCAGGCCCACGCGGCGGCAATCCGCAGCGCGTACGGCACGTCCTCCCGGGCATGATGAGGGACGGCCCCGGGGATGCCTCCGGGACCGGGACGGATTTCTGGCGAAGGCCGGCTCATACGTCCAATAGTTTCATATCCGGTCCTCTCTGCGCCGACGGTGGAGTACGGCTCCGTCCCGGCCGCCGGGACGCCGGCTCAGCCTTCGACCGGAGCCAGCTGCGCCGCGATCCCCCAGCTGCCGGACAGGCTGCTGCCCGGCTCCACCCAGCACAGCCCGTCCCCGCTGTTGAAGGCATTGGCGGGCGCGGTCATCGGCTCCAGGGCCACAGCCACGGCCCGCCCCGGGAACCTGTCCGTAATGAAGACATGCACATACCCGAAGGCCGCATCCTGCCACAGGCTGACGCTGCGCCCGTCCGGGGCGGTCAGCGTGCACCGGGCCCGTCCCTCGGCGTCGCGTTCCAGGTCCGTGTAGGCGGCATCCAGGGCACGGCCCGCCACGGCGGTCCCGCCGCGCAGGTCCATGCTCCCCTCAACCGGCACGGCCCGCACGGGAATCAGCCGCTCGTCCACGGCCAGGTAGGTTGCACCCGGGACAGCCAGCGAGAGCCGGTCCGTCCCGACATCGCCCAGCCGCAGGTAGGGGTGGGCGCCGAGGGCCGCCGGGGCCGCCTCGGCCGAATGGTTGGTCAGGCTTTGGCTGACGGACAGTCCTCCCGCGCCGTCAATGCTGTAGCGGGCCTCGTGGGTGAGCCGGAAGGGGTAGCCGTGCTGCGGAAAGATCTCCGCGCGCAGCACGATCGAGGATTCCGAACGCTCCACCGGCCGGTAGCCGGTGTTACGCAGCAGGCCATGGCTGGCATGCCCGCGGGCAGGTTCGGTGATGTCCAGCTGCTGCCGGCGCCCGTGGAGCGTCCACTGCCCGTCAGCCACGCGGTTGGGCCACGGAGCCAGCAGGATCCCGGCGGCACCGGGCGGAATGTCCGCGTCCCCGAAGGTCTCCGTCAGCTGCACGCCGTCCCGTTCGTACAGGCGCAGGCAGCCCGCCAGTTCGGTCACGACGGCGCGGGCGCCGCCGCGGGAAATCTCGAACTGCTCGCCGGTTGCCGGATGCTGAAGGCTCATGGGCACCAGCCTAGCCCGGTCGCAGCCTGCCCCAAACGTAAACGACGTACGCCCCGGCCTTGCGGCCAGGGCGTACGGGCTGCCTGTCCGGTACGGCGTCAGTCGTTGCCGCGCAGGATGGCCAGCACGCGCAGGATCTCCACGTACAGCCAGACCAGCGTGACGGTCAGGCCGAAGGCGGCGGTCCAGGCAAACCTGGCGTCCACGCCGGCCCGCACGCCCTCCTCGATGGAGGTGAAGTCCATGATCAGCGAGAAGGCGGCCAGCCCGATGGCGACCAGGCCGATCAGGACGCCCAGCGGAATGCTGATGCCCATGATGGAGATGTCCATGCCGCGCATGCCCCACTGGTTGTCCAGCACCCCGAACATCACCAGACCGAGGTTGACCAGCGAAAACACCAGGTAGCCGAGCATGGCGATCAGGAAGAACTTCATCGCCTTCGGGGTGGCCCGGACCTTGCCGCTCTTGAACAGCGCCAGCGTCACGGCGAAAACGCAGACGGTGCCGAGCACCGCCTGCGGAGCCACGCCCGGGTACCTCGAGTCGATCACCATGGACAGGGCGCCGACGAACACGCCCTCGGCTGCCGAGTAGGCCAGGATCAGGCCCTTGGACGGCTCGCGCTTGAAGGAGTTGACCAGTCCGAGGACCAGCCCGACGACCATGCCGGGGACCATCAGGGCCGGAACCATCCAACCGACGACGGCGCCGGCGAGGACCAGCACCAGGCACGCCAGCGTCTTCATGATCACGTCGTCGTAGGTCATCCGCCCGGTCTGCGCCGGACCTGCGGACGGGCG
This sequence comes from Arthrobacter sp. GCM10027362, assembly GCF_042679445.1. NCBI lineage: Bacteria > Bacillati > Actinomycetota > Actinomycetes > Micrococcales > Micrococcaceae > Arthrobacter > Arthrobacter sp. GCM10027362. The sequence goes on along the minus strand of NZ_JBHTML010000052.1, from coordinate 12,921 downwards.
GTTGTACAGATCCTGCAGCTGCTCGCTGCTCAGCTGCGACTGCCCGGCGAGCACCGCCGAACCGGCCGCCGATCCCTGCGGCGCCTTGCGGAACACATTGGGATTGTTGAAGACCGGATTTCCACCGAGTGCCATTAAAGTTGTCCTCCATCTGGGGGATCCAGGAATCGTCATGGGGATTGGGGCCCGCCCCGATCCAGGGTCTGTTCAAACCCTACCAAGTCCAACGACCGGGCGGCCCGGTTCTCTCCCGGACTTTCCGCCGGAGCACCAATCGTTGCCGTTCCTTGACAAACTTCCTGCGCCCTCCCCGGCGGTGCCCGGCCGGGGAAGCGCCGCGCTGGCTAGAATACTGGGGTGACCGAGAGCCGCTCCCCCAGTCCGAACCATGATTCCGCCGCCCAGAAGCTGCCCCTGCGGATGCTCCACGACCGCATCCTGGTGGCGCCCGACAAGGATGCCAGCGAACGCCGCTCGGCCTCGGGCATCGTCATTCCGGCCACCGCGGTCATGGGCAAGCGGCTGGTTTGGGCCAACGTCGTGGCCGCCGGGCCGAATGTGCGGCAGGTCGGCGTGGGCGACCGCGTCCTCTTCGATCCCGAGGACCGGGCCGAAGTCGAAGTCAATGCCAAGGACTACATCCTGCTGCGTGAACGCGACATCCATGCGGTGGCCCAGCCCGAGTCCTCCGACGACGGCACCGGGCTGTACCTTTGACCTCCGGCCCCGCAGGAGGGCGGTCCCGGCCCGGCTGCCGCCGGGGCGCTTGACCTATTCTCAATAAAACCTTCAGAGGTGTTACGCGATCGCGATCTAAAGGGCCTATTTCGCAACATGGCGAACATGATCCACAGGTAACATGATCCGCATGCCGGTGACTAAGATCACAGGCGGATCAGTTCTGCCGGGACCCCGGCAGCCACCCCACCCTGTGGAGGTTGACAACTTGAGATCCATGCCGAAGCTCGCCCGGTCATCCGGGCTGCTCGCAGCGCTCATCGCGCTCTTTGCCGCAGCGCTCTTTGCCGCACCGGCTGCCCACGCCCTTGCGCCGGCAACGTCCTCCCCCCGCCCGGCCCCCACCTCGCCGGCCGAGTTCCCCAACACCATCAGCGGGGTGCTGCGCAACGCCGGCCAGCCGGTTCCCGGGGTCACCATCCGGGCCACGGGCGAAGGCTTCAGGGGCGAGGCCGTCACCTCACCCACCGGGGCATGGACCATCCGCGTGCCCGTGCAGGGCACCTACCAGGTTGAACTCGATGAGAGCACGCTGCCTGAGGGCGTGGCCCTGGCCGAAGGTGCACAAAACCCGCGAACCGTGACCTTTGTCAACACTTCCAATGCCGGGGCCATCTTTCCGCTGGGCAAAGGCATCGTGGTCCAGGGAGCAAACTTCGGCGAACAGCTGGCCGAGCGGCTGATCGCGGGGTTGAGCTTCGGCCTGCTGCTGGCGCTGGCCTCGGTGGGACTGTCGCTGATCTTCGGCACCACCGGCCTGACGAACTTCGCCCACGGCGAGATGGTCACCCTCGGTGCGGTGCTCATGTTCCTCCTCAGCGGCATGGGCCTGCCGGTCTGGCTGGCAGCCATCCTGGCCATCATCGGCGGCGGCCTCTCCGGCTACCTGCAGGACGCCGGGCTGTGGCGGCCGCTGCGCCAGCGCGGTTCCGGACTCATTCCCATGATGATCGTCAGCATTGGCCTGGCCCTGGCGGCCCGCTACGTCATCCAGCTCTTCTTCGGCGGGGCCACCCAGCAGCTGCCCGGCGCGCAGGGCCCGCAAATTTCCCTGGGACCCGTCTCGATCTCGCAGAACACCCTGCTGTCCCTGCTGATCAGCGCCGTGGTGATCGGCCTGCTCGGCTTCCTGCTGCTGCGCACCCGGCTGGGCAAGGCCACCCGCGCCGTCGCCGACAACCCCGCGCTGGCCTCCGCCTCGGGCATCGACGTGGACAACGTCATCCGCATTGTCTGGACGGTGGGCGGACTGCTCGCGGCCCTTGGCGGCATCCTCTGGGCATACTACCGGCCGGGCGTTTCCTTCAACATGGGCCAGCAGATCCTGCTGCTGATCTTCGCCGGGGTGACCCTGGGCGGCCTGGGTACCGTCTTCGGCGCCCTGGTCGGCTCCGTGATCGTGGGCATCTTCGTCGAGGTGTCGACCATCTGGCTCGAGGCGGACCTGAAATTCGTCGGGGCCCTGCTGATCATGATCGTCGTCCTGCTCTTCCGGCCCCAGGGCATCCTGGGCCGGCGCGAGCGCGTGGGCTAGGAGGGAAGGGCAATGAACTTTCTGAATATTCTCAACGGGGCCCTGGGCGAGATCGTCAGCCCGACCACCGCGGCGTACGCGCTGGCCGCGCTGGGCCTGGCCGTGCACTTCGGCTATACCGGGCTGCTGAACTTCGGCCAGGCCGGCTTCATGGCCATGGGCGCCTACGGGTTCGCCATCTCCACCCTCACCTTCAACGCCCCGTTCTGGGTGGCCGTACTGGCGGCGCTGGCGTGTTCGGTCATCTTCGCGTTCCTGCTGGGCATCCCCACGCTGCGGCTGCGGGCCGACTACCTGGCCATCGTCACCATTGCCGCCGCCGAAATCGCCCGGTACGTGGTGACCACGAACCGGCTCACGGCCGTCACCGGTTCGGCCGGAGGCCTCAACGGCTTCACCAAGGGCTTCTACGCGCTGAACCCGTTCCCCCAGGGCAGGTACAACCTGGGCTTCGCGACCCTGAACGAGCGGGACCTCTGGGTGCGGGTGGCAGGGTGGACGCTGGTGGCCCTGTGCTGCGTCCTGGTCTGGCTGCTGATGCGCAGCCCCTGGGGCCGGGTGCTCAAGGGCATCCGGGAGGACGAGAACGCCGTGAGGTCCCTGGGCAAGAACGTCTACTCCTACAAGATGCAGGCCCTGGTTATCGGCGGCGTCCTGGGCACCCTGGCCGGGATCCTGTTCACCTTGCCGCGCAGTTCGGTCCAGCCGGCCAATTACGGCACCGAGCTAACCTTCTTCCTGTGGACCTGCCTGCTGCTTGGCGGGATGGCCACCGTCCTGGGCCCCGTGCTCGGCGCGATGACCTTCTGGGTGGTCCTCTCGCTGACCCAGGGCCTGCTCTACGGGGCGATCGAGGCAGGCTTTGTCACCTTCATCACCACCACGCAGGCCGGCCAGCTGCGCTACATCATGGTCGGCATCGCGCTGATGCTGCTGATGATCTTCAGGCCCCAAGGCGTGCTGGGCAACAAGAAGGAGCTGGCATTCACATGACCGACGGAACACGCGCTCCGGAGACGGCCGACTACATGGCGGATACCCGCCCGATCGCCGTGGGCGAGGCAGGGCCTGGCTGCAAGAAGCGGGATCCGATCGTGGTGGCCCGGCATGTCACCCGCCGCTTCGGCGGCATCAACGCCGTGGACGTAGACTACCTGGAGATTCCCCGGCACAAGATCACCGCCCTGATTGGGCCCAACGGTGCCGGCAAGACCACCTTCTTCAACCTGCTCACCGGCTTCGACCAGCCCAACAGCGGCGAATGGACCTTCGACGGCCATTCGCTGGCCGGGGTCTCGGCCTACAAGGTGGCCCGGATGGGCATGATCCGGACGTTCCAGCTCACCAAGGTGATGGGCAAGCTCACGGTCATGGAGAACATGCGCCTGGGCGCGGCCAACCAGCCCGGCGAGCGGCTCTCCAAGGCGCTGTTCAAGAATCTCTGGGGCGGACGGGAGCAGGAGATCACCGCCCAGGCGGAGGTGCTGCTGCAGAAGTTCAAGCTGGATGCCAAGCGCGATGACTATGCGGCCTCGCTCTCGGGCGGTCAGCGCAAACTGCTGGAGATGGCCCGGTCCCTGATGGCGCAGCCCAAGCTGGTCATGCTGGACGAGCCGATGGCCGGGGTTAATCCGGCCCTGACCCAGTCCCTGCTCGACCATGTCAAGAACCTCAAGGCCGAGGGCATGACCGTGCTGTTCGTGGAACACGACATGCAGGTGGTGCGGCACATCGCAGACTGGGTGGTGGTGATGGCCGAAGGCAGGATCGTCGCCGAGGGCCCGCCCGCCGTCGTCATGAAGGACCCCGCGGTGATCGACGCCTACCTGGGCGCCCACCACGACGTGGACCTCGGGGACATGCAGGGCCTGCAGGCCCTGGAGGAGGAGCTGGCCCATGACCGGAAGTCAGTGGTTGGCACCGAGGACGAAGGCATCATCGGACAGCATGTAGCAGAGTATGACGGCCGTGAAGACGGCGGCAGGAGGGAACGGGGATGAGCACAGCAGCCACCGGCACCGCAGCGCAGGCAGCGGCCGGAACCGACGCCGTCGTCAAGGTCACGGACCTGGTGGCCGGCTACCTGCCGGGGGTCAATATCCTCAACGGCTGCAGCATCGAGGCCCGCAAGGGCGAGCTGATCGGCATCATCGGCCCCAACGGCGCCGGCAAGTCGACCCTGCTGAAGGCCATGTTCGGCCTGGTGAAGGTCCATTCCGGCTCCGTGGTGGTGCGCGGCCAGGACCTGACCGGGCTGAAGGCCAACAAGCTGGTCTCCCGCGGCCTCGGCTTCGTGCCGCAGACCAACAACGTCTTTTCGACGCTGACCATCGAAGAAAACCTGCAGATGGGCATGTTCCAGCGGCCCAAGGGCTTCAAGGAACGCTACGACTTCGTCACCGGCCTGTTCCCCGAACTGGGCAGGCGCCGGCTGCAGCGGGCCGGTTCGCTCTCCGGCGGTGAGCGGCAGATGGTGGCCATGGGCCGGGCGCTGATGATGGATCCGGCGGTACTGCTGCTGGACGAGCCCTCGGCCGGCCTGTCCCCGGTGCGGCAGGACGAGACCTTCCTGCGGGTCCACGAGATCAACCGGGCCGGGGTCTCGGTGATCATGGTGGAACAAAACGCCCGGCGCTGCCTGCAGATCTGCGACCGCGGCTACGTCCTGGACCAGGGCCGGGACGCTTACACCGGCACCGGGCGCGAACTGCTGAACGACCCCAAGGTAATCGGCCTGTACCTGGGCACCCTGGCCGACACCGCCTGAGACACCGCCTGAGGAGCGCCGGCTTCCCGGCCGCGGGTTTAACGGGTTTAACGCAGCAGGCCCCCGCCGGATGGCGGAGGCCTGCTGGGTCAGTGCGAGTGACCGGAGGAAAGTCTTAGAGCTTGCCGAACTCCTCGCGGACCGGCTTGGGGACGTTCGCGGCATCGTACTTGTAGATGCCGACGTACGCCTCGGTCGGATCCCCGTTCTTGTCGAAGCTGATGGGGCCGGAGATGCCGTCGTAGTCGATGTCCTTGCCCTCGCGGAGCAGGGTCACGCAGGCGGCGAAGTCGTAGCACTTGTCGCCGTCTTCGGAGACCGCCTGCATCTGCTTGGCTATCTCCTTGCCGTCCGTGCTGCCCGCCGCCTCTGCGGCCAGGGCCACCAGGGTGGTCGCATCGTAGGCTTCGCCGGCGTATGCGTAGTCCTTCAGCTTGCTGTCGACGGTGGCCAGCCGCTTGCGGAAATCGGTCTTGGCGAAGGTGCCCGGGATGGTGCCCTGGGCGCCTTCCATCGTTCCCTTGTCCAGGTCCTTGCTCAGGTCGGCGGTGTTGCCGTCCACGAGGAAGAGCTGCTCCGGCTTGATGCCCTTGGCCAGCAGCAGCGGCGCAATGCTCTTGACCTCCTCGAAGGTGATCAGGGCAATGGCATCCGGCTTCGCCGCCACCACCGAGTCCACCTGCGAACCGAACTGGGAGTCGCCGGTGTTGAACATCTCCTCGGCCACGACCTGGCCGCCCGCCTGGGTGAAGGCTTCCTTGACGTTCTTCTGCAGGCCCGTGCCGTAGGGATCGTTCAGCACGATCATGCCCAGGGTCTGGGCGCCGCAGGAGATCATGTAGCTGCCCAAGGTGCGGCCCTGGAGCACATCGGAAGGAGCGGTGCGGAAGTACAGGCCGTTGTCGTCGTAGGTGGAGAAGGCCGGCGAGGTATTGGCCGGGGAGATTTGGAGCACGCCGGCCCTGGTGATCTTGTCGATCACGTTCATGGACACGCTCGAAGACGCGGCACCGATGATGGCGCTCACCCCCTGTCCGAGCATCTCGTCCACGGACTGGGTGGCGATGTCGGTGGTGGTATCGCCGGAGTCGCGGTGGACAACGGAGATATCCTTGCCGAGGACGCCGCCGGCGGCGTTGATGTCCTTGACGGCCAGGTTGACGGCGGCGATTTCGGGCGGGCCCAGGTAGGCCAGCGTTCCGGTGGTTGGCAGCAGCGTCCCCAGCTTCAGCGGCTTGTCGGTGGAGCCCTTGGATGCCGGCACCTTCGCCGGGTTCCCGGTGGGGTGTTCGGTGGCCTGGGCGCCGGAGCCCGTGCTCGGACAGGACAGGCCCGAAGCCGCTCCCGCACCCGTGGTCCCGCCGTTGGAGGGAGCGGTTGCCCCGCCTCCGCAGGCGGATGCGAAGAGCGCTACCCCCAGCCCCAGCGCGGCGAGCCGGCCCGTCCGGGCGAGGCTGCCGCTCCCGGCGGAGGGCACTGCATTCCGAGTTGCAGTCATAAGGTCTTCTCCTCTGATCCAAAGGTCAGCCGACGCCGGGCCCCGCTCCCGGCGGAGCGGGCCGCGTACCGTAAAAATGAACCTAGTGCATAATCAGGAGAAAAATAAGACGTTTGGGTTACATCCTTGTAACGCTCTTGCCCGCCTGTTTGCGCAGGTCCGCCGCTGCTTAACCGTTGCCATAACCGGCCTCCGCGGGACCGCCGGAACGCTGCCCTGCTGCAACCGGGGCAGTCCCGCAGCCCGCGGGGCCGGACGCAGCGGATCCGCGGAGAAGACGGTACCCCAGGTGGGACTCGAACCCACACTTGGAAGATTTTAAGTCTCCTGCCTCTGCCATTGGGCTACTGGGGCCGGACCGGTAGGTCACTGACAAGCCTACTCGATACCCGTTGGTGGTCATTTTCGCCAGTTCGTCCTCGTTAGTCCGCCGGGGTCGGGCCGCGGCTGCCTGTCCGGGCCTGTTCAGCTGCAGCGGTCCTGGTAGGCCAGGCGTGCACGGGCAGGTGGACCGGGGTTGCGGCCGGCCCGGCCGCCCGGACCCGAACCCTCAGGAACCAATGAAATACCTGCTAGAGGCTGTTGAACGGGGCGGCGTAGCAGAAGGACCCCGCGGGGACGTCGTCGGCCAGCGGCAACGCCATGAAATGATCGCCCCAGCCCGGATCGGGGGCCTGGATGCCCAGGTCGGCGGCCGGGCGGTAACCAAACCGCGGATAGTAGCCGGTATGGCCGAGCAGGAGGATTACCCGTTCCCCCAACAAGGACGCACGCCGGCGGGTTTCGGCCAGCAGGGCCGCCCCGATCCCCTGACGCCGGCGTTCCGGCAGCACCGCGAGGGGGCCGAGGCCGAGCGCAGGCTCGTGGCCGATCCAGCCCCTGGTGCTGATGCAGTAGCCGATGACGTCCGGTCCGTCCACGGCGACGAGGGACAGCTCAGGGATGCATTCCCTGCACTCGAACAGCGCCGCCAGCAACGCCAGCTCCGGCGGATCGGCGCCGCCGTCGGTGCCGAAGGCGCTGCGGGCCAGGCGCAGGATCGCCGGCCGGTCCCCGGGCTGCTCCGTCCTCAATTCCATCGGGGCAGTTTAGCGGCAGCATGTCCGGCCGGACACATCGGCAGGAGGGCAGGCCAGGAGCCGGACCACACGACGGCGGGGAGGTTCCGCAAACGGAACCTCCCCGCCGTCGTCATGGCATGCCTGCCGGCCGAAGGCCTACTTGCTCTCGGCCTTCTCCGCTTCCTTGTCCGCCGCCGGTTTGGGGGCCGGGGCGGCAGCGGTGCGGAAGGCGCGGTACGGGGTTTCCAGGTCGCTGATCTCGGTGGTGTCGCGGCCCAGGACGGCGTTGAGAGCCCAGTCGGCCATGACGCGGATCTTGCGCTCGACCGTGGGCATGGCGAAGCCGTGGTAGCCGCGGTGGGCCAGCCAGGCCAGCGGGCCCTTGAGCTTGATGCCCATGACCTTGGCCACGCCCTTGTTCAGGCCGAAGCCGGCCACGGCGCCGAGGTTCTTGTGCCGGTACTCGGTGACCTGGCCGGCGCCGTAACGGGCGGCCAGGATGTTCCTGGCCAGGTGCTTGGCCTGGCGCACCGCGTGCTGGGCGTTGGGCACGCAGTACCCGCCCACCCCGCCGCCGGTCAGGTCCGGCACCGCCGCGACGTCGCCGGCGGTCCAGGCACCCTCGACCGGGGCGCCGGTCTCGTCGACGATCTGCAGTTTGGCATTGGCCGTCACGCGCCCGCGCGGATCCAGGTTGAAGCCGAAGCGGCGCACCACCGGGTTGGCCTGCACGCCGGCGGTCCACAGCAGGGTGTCCGCCTCGAAGGACTGCGCCGGGGTCTTGTCCGGCATGTTGATCAGCTCCAGCTTCCCGTCCACCGCCGAGGCCAGGGAGGTATTCAGCAGCACCTCGATGCCGCGGCTGCGCATGTGCGCGACCACCCACTCGGCCTGGGACTCGGTGACCTCGGGCATGATCCGGCCCATGGCCTCGACCAGGACAAAGCGCAGGTCCGAGCGCTTCAGCCGCGGGTTGTGCTCGACGGCCTTGCGGGCCATGTCCTCGATCTCGGTCATCGCCTCGATGCCGGCGAAGCCGCCGCCGACGCAGACGAAGGTCAGCGCGCGGGCGCGCTCGGGGCTGCCCTCGGGCAGCACGGAGCCGGCCTCGATGCGCTCGAGCACGGTGTTGCGCAGCTCCAGGGCCTCCTCGATGGTCTTCAGGCCGATGCCGGTCTCGGCCAGGCCCGGGATCGGGAAGGTGCGGGTCACCGCGCCGGCGGCGATGACCACGTCCTGGTAGGGCAGCTCGAACGAGATCCCGTCGGCGGATTCCACGGTCGCGGTGCGCCTGTTGTGGTCGATGGCGGTGACCGAGCCGGTGATGACCTCGGTCTGCTTCAGGTGCATCCGGTGCGAAACCACCGCGTGGCGGGACTCGATGGAGCCGGCCGCCACCTCGGGCAGGAACGGCTGGTAGGTCATGTAGGGCAGCGGGTCCACCAGGGTGACGATGCCGCCGCGGGCCTTGACCTTCTTCTGGAGTTTCAGGGCCACATAAAGGCCGACATAGCCGCCGCCGACAACGAGGATCCGGGGACGGTCAGAGAGCGCAGGGGTAGGTGCCATGCACACCACTATAGCGGCTTTTGTGAAAATTTTCACGAGCTGCCGGAAGGAGCCGTTTCCCGCCGCCCCTGCCGGTCTCAGGGCCTGCCGGGCTGCTCCTTGCCCCCCGGGTTCCGGGCCGGTTCCTGCGCTGCCGCCGCACGCGTGACCGACTTCCTGGCCCGCAGCGTCTGCTGCACCCCCAGCCCCAGGACCAGCAGGATGAGCACGCTGAAGCCGACCACCACCACGGCCGGGAGCAGGCCGCCCTCCAGCCGCGGTGCGACGGCGACGGGTGTGGTCGGCTCCGGAATGGCCGGACGCGTCGAATGGGTGGCGGGGGCGGTGGGCTGCGCCGGGGCCGGCTGGCCGCGACGGTGCACCGTGATCCACTGGGCGATGGTGCCCAGCGGGTTCGCGGCCACCTCGGGAACCTCGGCGTTCAGCGCCGCGTTGGCGTCCAGGATGCCGAAGCCGTAGATCGGATCGTGGCCGGCTGCTCCGGCGTCCCGGGAGGTCGAAATGATCCGGTTGATCACCTGGGCGGCGCTCATCTGCGGGTACCTGGCGCGGATCAGCGCGGCGACGCCGGAAACCAGCGGTGCCGCTCCCGAGGTGCCGGACCAGTCCGCATAGAGTCCGCCGGGCAGCCCGCCCACCAGGTCCTCGGCAGGGGCGGCCACGCCGATCACGATGCTCTGCGACGAAGCGTCCTGGCTGGCATTGCCGTTCCGGTCCAGGCCGGCGACCGTGAGCACGCCGGGAATGGTGGCCGGGGCGCCGGACTGGAAGGTGCCGCCGGCGCGGTTGCCCGCGGCGGCGACGATCACCACGTCCTGCTGCTCGGCATACAGGAACGCGCTGTCCCAGCTCTGCGGCCACGAGGTGGTGGAGCTGGTCAGGGACATGTTGATGACTTTCGCGCCATGGTCCACGGCCCAGCGCACGGCCGCGGGGATCTGTTCGTCTACGCCAATGCCGGCAGGGTTCTCCGAACCCAGCCAGGTGGAGACGGCCAGCAGGTCGGCTTCCGGTGCCACCCCGACGACGCCGTCGGGCCTGGCCTCGGCGTCGTCACCGGGTTTGTCCTCGCCTTCCTTATCCTCCGGTTCGTGGCCGCGCCCGGCCAGCAGGGTCGCGACCAGGGTGCCGTGCTCGGGGGTCTGCCCGATGCCGGTCTGCCCGTCGGGCCTGCCGGCACCGGAAATGTCGGTACCGCCGACCACCGCGCCGCGCAGGTCCGGATGGCTGCCGTCCACCCCGCTGTCGATGATGGCGACCTTGACGCCCTGGCCCTTGCTGGATTTCCAAGCTTCGCGGATGCCGTAGGCGTCGAGCCAGTATTCCTTGTCCCGCACCGCATCCGCGGCCGCTGCCGGGGCCAACACCAGGCCCGTGACCAGGGACAGCACCGCCGTGCAGGCTACGGCCGCCGCGCGTACCGTCCGGATCGGGCCCGGCCGACGGGGGCTGCTGGGCATCGTCACTCTCCTCATCTGCCTGCGGTGGCCGTGGCTCAGCGGCAGGCGGTTTGTGCCGCGCTCAGGGCAATGCCATCCAGAATATCGTGCTCGCTGGTGGTCGCCCCGTCCACGCGGCCGCCGGTCAGTTCCGTGATGCGGGCATTGACGGTCCGCCAGATGAGCGCCCCGGCCCCGATCACGTCCACGCGGCCGGGATGCATGTAGGGCAGCGCGGCCCGCTGGCGGCGGCTCATGGTGAGCAGCGAGGTGCAGGCGGCGGCGATGCGGGCGCCGTCCAGGTCGGTGCCGTGAATGATCTCCGGCCGGTATTCGTCCAGGTCGAGGGCATGGGCGGTGATGGTGGTGACCGACCCGGCCACGCCCACCAGGCGGTCCGCGCGATCCAGCGGCACCTCGGCCAGGACCTCGTCCAGATAGGCGTTGATGTCCGCTTCGGCCGCCGCGATTTCGGCGGCCGACGGCGGGTCCTGCTTCAGGTGGCGTTCGGTGAAGCGCACGCAGCCCATGTCCACGCTCCGCGCGGCCTGGACGCCGTCGGCGGTGCCAAGCACAAATTCGGTGCTGCCGCCGCCCAGGTCCACCACCAGGATCCGCTGTCCCGGCCGCGGGGCGAGCACGCTGGCGGCGCCGGTGAAGGACAGCGCGGCTTCCTCGTCGCCGCTGATGACCTCGGGTTCGACGCCGAGACGGGAGCGGATGCCGTCCACGAACACCTGCCGGTTGGCCGCATCCCGGGTGGCGGAGGTGGCGACGAAGCGCAGGTGTTCGGCGCCGTGGCCGCGCAGCAGCCGCGCATACTCCTCCGCCGCCGCGAAGGTGCGCTCCAGCGCGTCCTCGGCCAGCACGCCGGTGGCGTCCACGCCCTGGCCCAGCCGGACCACCTTCATCAGGCGTACGACGTCGGTCAGGCCCGCGCCGCCGGCGTCGGCAATCAGCAGGCGGATCGAATTCGTCCCGCAGTCGATGGCACCTACACGCGTCACCGGGCGTCCCCTTCACTCATCGGATGTGCATTGCTGCCGGGCTGGTTCCCGGCCTGCCGGGCGGCCCGTTTGGCCTCGAGCTCGGCCCGGCTCAGCCCCTGCGTTTTGGTGTGCCGGCTCAGGTCCTGCGACGGCGCCTCGCCCTGCGCATCCCAGGCGCCCGCGCAGTAGCAGCGGTCCCGGGTCCACCACTCGGCGATGCGCTCCAGCGCCTCGTCCCCCAGCGGGTTCACCCCCGGGCCGGCGGCCAGCGCATGGCCCACGAGCACGTGCAGGCACTTGACCCGGCCGGGCATCCCGCCGGCAGACACCCCGGCGATCTCGGGCACCTCCCCGGTGCCGGCCCGGGCGCCGACCTCGTCGCGGGCCTGCAGGTAGGCCTCGTGGGCCCGCCGGTAGGCCGCAGCCAGGTCCGGATCCCGGGACAGCCGCTCGGTCATCTCGGTCATGACACCTGCCGCCTCCAGCCGGGACACGGCGGAGGTAATCACCGGGTGGGTCAGGTAGAACGTGGTGGGAAACGGGATTCCGTTGCCCAGACGGGGCGCGGTGGTGGCGACCAGCGGGTTGCCGCAGACGCAGCGGGCACCGATTTCCACCACGTCCCGCACGGGGCGGCCCAGCTGGCGGCTGAGGGTGTCCAGGTCCCGGGGCGTGGGTGTGCGCCGGGTAATGTCCATGGTGCGGTCCTTCCTAGCTGTGCGGCCGGCGGATCCGGCCCGTGTGCGGTCCCCCGCGCTGCCGCAGGTGCAGAGTGGGATGCGAGGCCCCGCCGCGGCGCGTCTGCGACACGGCGGGAACATCCCAATCGGGGAGCGTCCCAATCCCTATTTGGCCGCGGGCTTGTCCGTTGCCGAGCGTTTGACGGAGTCCCACAGCGCGTCAACCCAGGGCAGGTCCGCCGGGGCTGATTTGGAGGAGTGTTCCTTGGACTCGCTGAGCCCCTCGGCACCGGTGACCATGTACCGCGTCTCGCCCGGCATTACATAGAATATGCGATCGCGCGCCTGCTGTTTGATGTACTCCGGATCATCCCAGCGGGCGATCTCCTTCTTCAGCTTGTCCTGTTCGGCCTGTTCGAGGGCGATTTCGTCCCGCAGCTTCGAGATGGCCGAGCGTTGCTCGATAAAAACCCGCACCGACGGCGCCAGCAGCACGGTGATGGTGATCAGGACCACGGCCAGGGCCAGCATGCGCCCGGAGAAGGCCTTGGCCGGCACCGGCTCGACGGCGTGCCCGGCCACCGGGCGGGACGCGGGCCCGGCCTTGTCCGGCCGTGGCTTCCCCGCCGGCCTGCGGATGGCTCCG
>NZ_JBHTML010000051.1:0-22817 GCF_042679445.1 Arthrobacter sp. GCM10027362 | reverse complement strand
CAGCTTGCTGCCGCCAAGTCCGAGGCCGAGGCAGGCAAGGGCGAAGCCGGCGCCGAGGCCCGGACCGAGACCGGCAGGACCGAAGCCGGTACCGAGGCCGGCCAGGAGCGCCGCGGCGAGCGCCGGGAACGCAACCGCAACCGCCCCGAGCGTGAATCGGCGCGCGAAGGCGGCCGTGATTCCGGCCGCGAAGGTGCCCGGGAAACGGCCGAGCGCAGCCACGACGACGGCGAGGAAGGCGGCCGCGGCCGCCGCAACCGCCGTGACAGGGATCGCAGCCGTGGCCGGGACAACGAGTCCGGCACCCGCTTCCGGGACCGCAACGACCGCCGCGGCCGCCGCAGCCAGGGCCCCGATGTGGACGAGACCGAAATTACCGACGACGACGTGCTGCTGCCGGTGGCAGGCATTCTGGATGTGCTGGACAACTACGCGTTCGTGCGCACCTCCGGCTACCTGCCCGGGCCCAACGACGTCTACGTCTCGCTGGCGCAGGTCAAGAAGTACAACCTGCGCAAGGGCGATGCCGTGGTCGGCGCCATCCGCGCCCCGCGTGACGGCGAAAACCCCGGCCACAACAGCCGCCAGAAGTTCAACGCCCTGGTCCGCCTGACCTCGGTCAACGGCAGGCCTGCGGAGGACAACAGGGACCGCGTCGAATTCAACAAGCTGGTCCCGCTGTACCCGTCCCAGCGGCTGCGCCTGGAAACCGAGCCGAAGAAGATCGGCCCCCGGGTCATCGACCTGGTCGCCCCGATCGGCAAGGGCCAGCGCGGCCTGATCGTGTCGCCGCCGAAGGCGGGCAAGACGCTGATCCTGCAGTCGATCGCCAACGCCATTACCATCAACAACCCCGAGGTCCACCTCATGATGGTGCTGGTCGACGAGCGTCCGGAAGAAGTTACGGACATGCAGCGCACGGTCAAGGGCGAGGTCATTGCCTCCACCTTCGACCGCCCGGCCGACGACCACACCACCGTGGCCGAGCTCGCCATCGAACGGGCCAAGCGCCTGGTCGAAATGGGTATGGACGTGGTCGTGCTGCTGGACTCGATGACCCGCCTGGGCCGTGCCTACAACCTGGCCGCCCCGGCTTCGGGCCGCATCCTCTCCGGCGGCGTGGACTCCTCCGCGCTGTACCCGCCCAAGCGCTTCTTCGGCGCCGCCCGCAACATCGAAAACGGGGGGTCGCTGACCATCCTGGCCACGGCGCTGGTCGAGACCGGCTCGAAGATGGACGAAGTGATCTTCGAGGAGTTCAAGGGCACCGGCAACATGGAACTGCGGCTGTCGCGCCAGCTGGCGGACAAGCGCATCTTCCCTGCCGTGGACGTCAACGCGTCCGGCACCCGGCGTGAGGAGAACCTGCTCTCGCCCGAAGAGGTCAAGATCATGTGGAAACTGCGCCGGGTGCTTTCGGGCCTCGACACGCAGCAGGCGCTGGAGCTGCTCACCGGCAAGATCCGGGAAACCCAGTCCAACGTCGAGTTCCTGATGCAGGTCCAGAAGACGACACTGGGCTCCAAGTCCGACGACGACAAGTAGCTGGGTTTAGCCGTCCGCATTTTCCGGTCCCCGCCCCTTTGCCGGGCGGCGCCGGGAAATTGCGGGCGGCTGCCTGCTTTTAATGCGCCTGTGCGGAAGCTGCGGGCAGCCAGGGGCTGCCCCGGCACGTCGCGCGGCGTGCGGGGCGTCGTCGTTATCTAGACTTAATAAAGAGTCGAAAGAGGGTTGGGAAATGTTTGAGTCCGTGCAGGGCTTGTTGGACGAGCATGCGCTGCTGCAGCAGCAGCTGAGCGATCCGGCGGTGTACGCGGATCAGTCGCTGGCGCGGAAGCTGGGGCGGCGCTCGGCACAGTTGAACGGCATCGTGGAGGCGCACAAGCGCTGGTCGCAGCTGAGCGACGATCTGGAGGCCGCCCGCGAAATGGCGGACGAGGATCCGGAGTTCGCGGCGGAGGTGCCGAAGCTGGAGGAGGAGCTGGCGGCCGCGCAGGAGAAGCTGCGCCGGTTGCTGGTCCCGCGCGATCCTGATGATGCCCGCAATGTGATCATCGAGGTCAAGGGCGGCGAAGGCGGTGACGAGGCCGCGTTGTTCGCCGGCGACCTGCTGCGGATGTACACCCGCTATGCCGAGTCCAAGGGCTGGAAGACCGAGATCATTTCCGCCACCGAGTCGGACCTGGGCGGCTACAAGGACGTGCAGGTGGCGATCAAGGGCAATTCGAACGATCCGGCCGAGGGCGTCTACGCGCACCTGAAGTTCGAAGGCGGCGTGCACCGGGTGCAACGGGTGCCGGTCACCGAATCCCAGGGCCGCATCCACACTTCGGCCGCCGGAGTCTTGGTCTTCCCGGAGGTGGACGAGCCGGAGGAGATCGAGATCAACCAGAATGACCTGAAGATCGATGTCTACCGGTCCTCGGGTCCGGGCGGGCAGTCGGTGAACACCACCGACTCCGCAGTGCGCATTACCCACCTGCCCACCGGCATCGTGGTGGCCATGCAGAACGAAAAATCCCAGCTGCAGAACCGCGAGGCCGCCATGCGCGTGCTGCGTTCGCGCCTGCTGGCCCACCAGCAGGAGCAGATCGACGCCGAAAACGCGGACCTGCGCAAGTCGCAGGTGCGCACCATGGACCGCTCCGAGCGCATCCGCACCTACAACTACCCGGAGAACCGGATCGCCGACCACCGGACCGGCTACAAGGCCTACAACCTGGACGCCGTGATGAACGGGGACCTGGAACCGGTGATCCAGTCCGCGATCGAAATGGACGAACAGCACCGGCTGGACGCGCTCGGCGAAGACAAATAATCGGCGCAGCCGAAAAACGGCAGGGAAAACAGTCGAGGAAGCAGGCAGGGAAATGGAGAGCCAGGATCTTGCCGGCGCGCTGAAGGCTGCGGCGGCGGTGCTTGCCCGGGCCGGTGTGCCGAGCCCGCAGGTCGACGCCGAACTGCTGGCCGCGCACCTGCTCGGTGAAGGCGTGGGCCGGGTGCGGGCAATGGCCTTGGCCGGGGTCCCGGTGCCGGCGGCCTTGGCACCATTCGAGCAGCTCGTGGCCGAACGCGCCCGGCGGGTGCCGCTGCAGCACATCACGGGCCGGGCGCACTTCCGCCACCTCGAGCTTGAGGTGGGCCCGGGGGTGTTCGTGCCCCGGCCGGAGACCGAGACAGTGGTCCAGCACGCCATCGACCACGCCCGCGGACTGGCCGCACCCAGGATGGCGGACCTGGGCACCGGCTCGGGTGCCATTGCCGCCGCGTTGGCCACCGAGGTGCCCGGTTCCCGGGTCTACGCCGTCGAGCTGAGCGAACTGGCCCACGCCTGGGCCGAACGCAACCTCGCCCCGCTCGGGGTCGAACTGGTCCTCGGGGACCTGCGCACGGCCCTGGCCGAGCATGACGGGACGTTTGACGTCGTCGTCTCCAACCCTCCCTACATTCCCGCCGAAGCCGTCCCGCGCGAACCCGAGGTGGCCGAGCATGATCCGCAGATGGCCCTTTACGGCGGGGGAGCGGACGGCATGGAGCTGCCGGCAGCCGCGGCGGAAGCGGCGGCGCGGCTGCTCAAACCGGGAGGGTACTTCATCATGGAACACGCCGAAGTGCAGTCCGGCGCGGTGGCCCGGCTGCTTGAAAAATCGGGCCGGTGGCGGGACATCGCCACCGTCCTGGACCTGACCGGACGCGAGCGCGCCACCTCGGCGCTGCTGCGCCGGGAAAGGTCCTGCCAGCAAGAATGAAAGAATGAGCCTGTGACCACCACCTTCAACTGCACCGACGAGATCGAGCGAAGCGAGGGAATCGCCGCTGCGCAAACGGCAATCGCCGCCCGGCAGTGCGTTGTCATGCCTACTGACACCGTCTACGGCATTGCCGCGGACGCCTTCTCCCCGCAGGCGGTTGCCACCCTGCTGGCGGCCAAGGGGCGGGGCCGGAGCATGCCGCCGCCGGTGCTGATTCCGCGGCCGCAGACCATGGACGGCCTCGCCGCCGGGATCAGCGCCGAGGCCCGCGCCCTGGCCGATACGTTCTGGCCCGGCGGACTGACGCTGATCTTCCATGCCCAACCGTCGCTGACGTGGGACCTGGGCGATACCAAGGGCACCGTGGCCGTCCGGATGCCCGACGACGAGCTGGCCCTGGAGCTGCTCGCACTGACCGGCCCGCTGGCCGTGTCGTCGGCGAACCGCACCGGGCAGCCTGCCGCGCGAACCGCAGCCGAGGCACAGGCACAGCTGGCCGAATCTGTGGAGGTCTATCTGGAGGACGGCCCGCGCCCGGTGGAGGGCCGGGATGAGCCCGGCGACGGCAACGCGCAGGGCGTGCCGTCCACCATCGTGGACTGCACCAGCATGCCGTTCCGGGTGGTGCGCCAGGGAACCATCAGCCTGGACGCGCTGCGGGAGGTGGTCCCGGACATCCTGGGCATGGGGGAAGAAGCCGGGGCGGAGACCGGACCGGCGGCTGCACCGGCAACCGAAGTGGCGGACGGGGACCAATGACATTCCGGAACAGGCCCGACCTGCCCAGGACGGCAAGCAGCGACCGCACCATGTGGCTGTGGTCCCAGGTCCTGCTGGACGCCTTCGCCTGGATCGTGGCCATTTCGCTGGCCATGATCCTGCGTTACGAGGTCACCTTCGATCCTGCGAAGCTGCCGGGCGTGATGGTGATCTGCGCACTGGCCATTGCCGCCCAAGTGGCCGTCGGGTCGGGGCTGGCACTCTACCGGGGCCGGTACAGTTTCGGCAGCTTCCACGAAGCGAAGCTGTTGGTGATCGTCACCGTCTCGGTTTCGGTGATCTTGACCGTGGCCCTGCTCTTCTTCGGCATCCCGATGGGCATTGCCCGCGGCGTGGGGCTGATCGCCTTCCCGTTTGCCTGCCTGTTCATGGCGGCGATCCGCTACCTGAAGCGGATGTACGTGGAGAGCAAGGCCAAGCCCGGCGACACGGCGGAGCGGACGCTGATCTACGGTGCCGGCTTTGTCGGCAAGTCCATCGTGACCCGGATGAGCAACGACCGGCTTTCCCCATGGCTGCCGGTGGGCCTGATCGACGACGACCCGGCCAAGAAGCATCTGCGCATCTCCAGCGTGCCGGTGCTGGGCACGGTGGAGGACCTGCCCGAAGTGGTCCGCCGCACCGGGGCCACGGTGCTGCTGATCGCCATCGCGAATGTGGACGCCAAGCACGTGCGGCGCATCTCCGACACGGTGGCCGGGCTGAACATGAAGGTGCTGGTGGTCCCGCCGCTGAAGAAGATGCTCACCGCGGGGGCGAACTTCTCCTTCCGTGAGCTGGCCATCGAGGACCTGATCGGCCGCCAGCCGGTGGACATCCATGTGGAGGAGATCGCCCACTACGTCACCGGCAAGCGCGTGCTGGTCACCGGCGCCGGAGGCTCCATCGGCTCCGAGCTGTGCCGGCAGATCCACGAATTCGCCCCGAGCGAGCTGATCATGCTGGACCGGGACGAGAGCGGCCTGCAGGCCACCCAGATCTCCATCACCGGACAGGGGCTGCTCTCCGGCCAGGACACGGTCCTGGTCGACATCCGCGACCCCGAGGCGGTATCGGACATTTTCCGGAACCGCCGCCCCGAGGTGGTCTTCCACGCCGCGGCGCTGAAGCACGTTTCGCTACTGGAGCAGTACCCGGAGGAGGCCTGGAAAACCAATGTCCTGGGCAGCCTCAACGTGCTCAATGCCGCCCGCGAGGTGGGGGTGCAGACCTTCGTGAACATCTCCACGGACAAGGCGGCCAACCCCACCACGGTGCTGGGCCACTCCAAGCGCGTGGCGGAAAAGCTCACCGCCTGGGTGGCCGGCCAGACGGGGCGCAAATACGTCTCCGTGCGGTTCGGCAACGTCCTGGGCAGCCGCGGCTCGGTGCTGCCGCTGTTTACCGAGCAGATCCGCAAGGGCGGCCCGGTCACCGTCACGGACGCCGAAGCCACCCGGTTCTTCATGACCATTCCCGAAGCCTGCCAGCTGGTCATTCAGGCCGGGGCGATCGGCCGCGGCGGGGAAGTGCTGATTCTGGACATGGGCGAGCCGGTGCGCATCCTGGACGTGGCCCAGCGCATGATCGAACTGTCGGGCAAGGACATCGACATCGTCTTCACCGGCCTGCGGCAGGGGGAGAAGCTGCACGAGGACCTGATTGGCGAAGGCGAGGATGACTCGCGGCCGCTGCATCCGAAGATCTCGCATGCCTCCATCGATCCGCTCGACCCGGCGGACATGAGCCTGGCCGACTGGAAGGAGCGCCAGCACCTGCCCGGCGCGGCCCGGCAGCCGGAACTGTCCGAGCCAACCACGGCGCCTACCGAATTGCTGCCGCGGACGACGTACCCGGAAGTGCTGCAGTGAACTTCGCGCTCCTGGCCGTGGCCGCAGCCTTCCTGTTGAGCCTGCTGCTGCCGTTCGGCCTGAAGCCGCTGCTGGTCCGCCTCGGGGTCCTGGACGTGCCGAACGAGCGCTCCTCGCACACCGTCGTCACCGTCCGCGGGATGGGCCTTACCGTGGCCGCCGGCCTGCTGGCCGGGCTGTTGCTGGCCCTGCCGGCAGTGGACACGGAGGACCGGCCGCTGCTTGGCACGGTGGCGGCCGTTGCCGGCGCGGCCGCGCTGCTGGGCTGGACCGAAGACTACCGCGGGATTTCGATCAGGGTCCGTGCCCTGCTGCAGGTCGTCGTCGGGGCCGGCGGTACCGTGCTGGCCGTCTACCTGACCGAATCCTCCTGGTGGTGGGTCCCGGTGGGGGCGCTGGCCGTTGCCGGCTACATCAATGCGGCCAATTTCATGGACGGCATCAACGGCATCTCCGGGTTGCACGGACTGGGCACCGGCCTGCTCTTCGCCGCCGCAGGGGCGCTGGCGGAGGAGCGCTGGCTGGTGCTGGCCGGGCTGGTGGTGGCGGTCTCCTTCGCTGCGTTCCTGCCGTGGAACCTGGGGCGGGACAATGTCTTCCTGGGTGACGTCGGCAGCTACCTGCTCGGTGCGAGCCTGGCGGTGCTCGGCGTCGCCGGTTTCCTCGCCGGGGTCCCGGCCGAATCCCTGCTGGGGCCGGTGACCATCTACCTGGCGGACACCGCGGCAACCTTGCTGCGCCGGGTCAGGGCAGGGGAGCAGTGGTACGTCCCGCACCGGCAGCACGTCTACCAGCGCCTGACGGACACCGGCTTCAGCCACCTGCAGTCCGCGGCCTTTGTCACCGGCTGTTCGGTGCTCACCGGCTTATGCGGCTTCCTGGCGGCACAAAGCGAGCTGGCAGGGAAGCTGGCTGCGCTGCTGGGCTGCGCCGCCGTCGTCGTTTTCTACCTGCGTTCGCCCGCCATCTTCGGCAAACACCGGACCCAACCGGCCGACGCCGGGTAACGGCGCCATCCAAGCGGCACCCGGGCCGGCGGCGTCGCGCAGCGAGTTCTATGTCGTGTAGAATTTTGCTGGCCGCAACCGGCGGCCGCTGCACCGTGCCCACCGGACACCGTGCACTGCGCCCAGACCCCGAACGGACCGCCATGCATGCCTCCCGCCCGCGCCGCGGTGCAGCCGCTCCGGCAGTGGCGGCTTCGGGGCCTACCCGGTCGCCGTGGCTGAAGATCCTGGCCAACTGTTCGCTTGCCACCGGCGCCTGCTCGCTGGCGGCGATGCTGGCGGCTTTTTTCGTGGCCGGAACCGCGGGAGCGGCCAGTGCCCTGCTGGGCGCGGCCTTGGTCATGGTGTTCTTCGGCATCAGCCTGCTGATCGGCCATTATGTCGGCCGGCGCAACCCGTCCGGGGCCATCGGCGCGTTCATCGCCACCTACATCATCAAGGTCGTGGGTTTCGGCGCGGCATTGTTCATCCTCGGGGCCCCGGTGTGGCTGGACCGGACCTGGTTCTTCGTGGCGGCTGTGGCGGGCGTCGTCGTCTGGCAGGCCGCCGAGGTCTACGCATTTTCCCGCATCAGGCACCAGATCTATGCGGACCCGGCCGACGGCAGCTGAGCGGAGGACGGGCAGGATGGGTGGCAGTAATCGCGAGAAGGCCCCGGGGCAGGGCGGCGAGCCCGGCTACACGGGCGGAAACACCGTTTTGACCTATGTCCTTGGCGGGATCATAGCCTGGGGTTTGATAGGCTGGGGAGTGGACAGTTTGTTCTCTACCCGCTGGCTATGGATTGTCGGCGCCATTCTCGGTGCCGGCGGCGGCTACTATCTGGCCCGCCAGCATAAGCTCACCCGCCGCCGAGGGCGCAACCGTGAGCGCGGCCCGGGGAACAACACGTAATGCCTGACAACTTCATACGGTGGCCTGCCGCAACGGCACTCCACCCCGAACGCCCACTTATGGACACTGCAGAGAGGAAACGCGTTGATCGCGCTTGCGCTTCCGGCGGCCGCTAATGAAGGTGGCTTCGTCCCACCGACCCTCGAAGATATGCACCTGCCCGCGGTCATCCCGTGGGGTGCCCCGGAGGGCTTTGGCAAGCAGATGCTGCTCATCGTCGTCTCCGTCCTGCTGATCACCTGGTTCTTCGTCGCCGCGTCCCGGAAGCGCCAGCTGGTGCCGGGCAAGCTGCAGTACCTGGGCGAGATGAGCTACAACTTCGTCCGCAACTCGGTGGGCAAGGACATCATCGGCGAACGCGACTTCAAGCCGTACGTGCCGCTGCTGTTCTGCCTCTTCTTCTTCATCCTGGTGAACAACCTCTTCGGGTCCATTCCGCTGCTGCAGCTGCCGACCCCGTCGCACGTGGGCACCGCCTACGCGCTGGCAGCCATGGTCTATATCACGTGGATTGTGCTGGGTATCAAGAAGCACGGCATCGGCTACTTCAAGCTTGCAGTGGTTCCGTCGGGAGTGCCGAAGGCGATCCTGCCGCTGGTCGTTGTCATTGAAATCATCTCGACCTTCCTGGTCCGCCCCGTCACGCACAGCCTCCGTCTGTTCGCCACCATGCTGGCCGGCCACCTGATCATCATGCTCGCTGCCGCGGGCTCCGAGTTCCTGCTGATCCAGGGGGAGGGCCTGATCAAGCCCCTGGGCGTGCTGACCCTTGCCGGCGGCGTGGGCATGTACATGTTCGAAATCCTGATCCAGGTCCTGCAGGCCTACGTGTTCACCCTGCTGACCGCGATCTACATCCAGGGCTCCCTGGCGGAGTCCCACTAAGTTTCCCCACCGGGGAGAACCCCGAACCAAACAACCTGCCCAATGGGCATCTTGAAAGGAAAATAATGGAAGGCAATCTCAACCTCGTCGGTTACGGTCTCTCCGCCATCGGCGGTGCCATCGGTGTGGGCCTGGTCTTCGCCGCCTACATCAACGGTGTTGCCCGTCAGCCCGAGGCCCAGCGTGTGCTGCAGCCCATCGCCTTCTTGGGCCTGGCCCTGACCGAAGCTCTTGCCATCCTCGGTCTGGTGTTCGCGTTCGTCCTCTAGGCAGCTGCTTGGAGAAGCGAGCTCAATCCAAACCGAGTAGATAGGACGGGTGAGATATGAATCAGACAGTAATCCTCGCCGCCGAGGCGGGTGCCAACCCGCTGATCCCTAACGTCTGGGAAATCCTTGTCACGCTGCTTGGCTTTGCCGTACTGATGTTCATCGTCGTCAAGTTCGTCGTTCCGGCGTTCGAGAAGACGTATGCGGAGCGTACCGAGGCCATCGAGGGCGGCATCGCCAAGGCCGAGGCCGCGCAGGCCGAGGCCAGCGCCGCCCTGGACGAATACAAGCAGCAGCTGCTGGACGCGCGCACCGAGGCCAACCGCATCCGCGAGGAAGCCCGCGCCGAAGGTGCCCAGATCCTGGCGGAGCTCAAGGAAAAGGCCGCGGCCGAATCCGCCCGCATCAGGGAGCAGGCCGAGGTGCAGATCGCAGCAGAGCGGCAGGCTGCCGTGACTTCGCTGCGCAACGAAGTGGGCACGCTGGCCACCGAACTGGCCGGCAGGATCGTCGGCGAGGCGCTCAACGACGATGCCCGTGCGGCCCGCGTCGTTGACCGGTTCCTGGCGGATCTCGAATCCCAGAGTGCAGGTGCTGCTAAGTAATGGCAGGTGTATCGAGCGAGTCACTGAAAGCGGCACAGCAGGCGCTGGAAGCTAAGCTTCCCACGGCCCCGCTGTCCCTGGCAGAGGAACTCTTTGGAATTCTGGGCCTGCTGGACAGCAATGCCGGCCTGCGCCGCGCCCTGACCGACCCGGCCCGCGAAGGCAGCGACAAGGCTGCGCTGATTGGCAAGCTGCTGGGCCCCACGGTTTCGACCGATGCCAAGGCCATTGCCGAAGGCCTGGCAGCCTCGCGCTGGCGCCAGCCGCGCGATCTCGGCGATGCGCTGGAGACCCTCGCGGCGACCGTGGCTATCGGCGTTGCCGAGAGCAAGGGTGTTGACGGACTCGAAGGTCTGGAGCGGGACCTGTTCGCGTTCATCCGGGTTGTGGCTGCAGACCATGCGCTGCAGCGCGCCCTGGTGGACCCGCAGGCCCCGGTCGAGGCCAAAACGGCACTGGCTCTCCGGCTTGTACCGAATGCCGGCCCCGAAGCGCAGGTGCTGATCCGCCAGGCGGTGTCCGCCCCGCGCGGGCATAAGCCGGCGGACCTCGTGGAGCGTTTCGTGGAACTGGTGGCCAAGCGCCAGCAGCGTTGGATCGCCAACGTCAGCGTCACCCGTCCGCTGACGCAGGAGCAGATCAAGCGCCTGCAGGCCGGGCTCAACGCCCTGTACGGGCGCGAGCTCAGGATCAACGTCAACGTTGACCCCTCACTGGTCGGCGGCGTGCGGGTCCAGGTGGGCGACGAGGTCGTGGATGCGTCCGTGATCGCCCGCCTGACCGAACTCCGCCGGAAGCTGGCGGGCTAGCCCTGCTGTCCCGTACGGGACGCAGCTGGTGCCGTAAGCCTTACAACAGACTGAAACACACACAGGTCATCGCAGGTGCGATGATCGCAATATAGGAGAGCAGGGACTGCAGATGGCCGAATTGACCATCAACGCCGACGACGTCCGTAATGCGTTGAACGAGTTCGCGGCGTCCTACGAACCCGGCAACGCCGAGCGCGTTGAAGTTGGCCGCGTAACCACCGCCAGCGACGGCATTGCCCGTGTCGAGGGCCTTCCCTCGGCCATGGCAAACGAGCTGCTGCGTTTCGAAAACGGCATTCTGGGCCTGGCCCAGAACCTGGACACCCGCGAGATCGGCGTCGTCATCCTCGGTGACTTCACCGGCATCGAAGAGGGCATGGAAGTCCACCGCACGGGCGAGATTCTGTCCGTGCCGGTCGGCGACGCCTTCCTTGGCCGCGTGGTGGACCCGCTGGGCCAGCCGATTGACGACCTGGGTCCGATCGAGTCCGAGACCCGCCGCGCCCTGGAGCTGCAGGCTCCGGGCGTGACCCAGCGCAAGTCGGTGCACGAGCCGCTGCAGACCGGCCTCAAGGCCATCGACGCGATGATCCCGATCGGCCGCGGCCAGCGCCAGCTGATCATCGGCGACCGCCAGACCGGCAAGACCGCCATCGCCGTGGACACCATCATCAACCAGAAGGCCAACTGGGAGTCCGGCGACGTCAACAAGCAGGTGCGCTGCATCTACGTCGCCATCGGCCAGAAGGCGTCCACCGTCGCTGCCGTGCGGCAGACGCTGGAGGACAAGGGCGCGTTGGAGTACACCACCATCGTGGCCTCCCCGGCCTCGGACCCGGCCGGCTTCAAGTACCTGGCACCGTACGCGGGCTCGGCCATCGGCCAGCACTGGATGTACGGCGGCAAGCACGTTCTGATCGTCTTCGATGACCTGTCCAAGCAGGCCGAGGCCTACCGTGCCGTGTCCCTGCTGCTGCGCCGTCCGCCGGGACGCGAAGCCTACCCGGGCGACGTGTTCTACCTGCACTCCCGCCTGCTCGAGCGCTGTGCCAAGCTCTCCGATGACCTGGGCGCCGGTTCGATGACCGGCCTGCCGATCATCGAGACCAAGGCCAACGACGTCTCGGCCTACATCCCGACCAACGTCATCTCGATCACCGACGGCCAGATCTTCCTGCAGTCTGACCTGTTCAACGCCAACCAGCGTCCGGCCGTGGACGTGGGCATCTCCGTGTCCCGCGTGGGCGGCGCCGCCCAGGTCAAGTCCATGAAGAAGGTCTCCGGCACGTTGAAGCTGGAACTGGCCCAGTACCGCGATATGCAGGCCTTCGCCATGTTCGCCTCGGACCTGGACGCCGCATCCCGCCAGCAGCTGAACCGCGGTGCCCGCCTGACCGAGCTGCTCAAGCAGGGGCAGTACTCGCCGTACCCGGTCGAGGACCAGGTCGTGTCCATCTGGGCCGGCACCAACGGCTACTTGGACGATGTCCCGGTCGAGGACGTGCGCCGCTTCGAACAGGGTTTCCTGGAGCACCTGCGCCACCGGACCGCGGTCCTGACCACCCTGGCCCAGACCAACGTGCTTGAGGACTCCACGGTGGATGAGCTGAAGGCCCAGATTGCGGACTTCAAGCAGGGCTTCTTCGGCGAGGGGGACAGCCACCTGGTTGCCGCCGGCCGCGAAGAATATGATCCGCTGGCCGAGGAAGCGGTCGACCAGGAACAGATCGTCCGGCAGAAGCGCTAATTCGTTTTCGCTGGCGGGGCGGACGCCGCCTGGCACGGCCGGGCCGGCGCCGCCCCGCCAGCGGGGATTACGAAAGGAAAAGTATGGGAGCCCAGATCCGGGTCTACCGCCAGAAGATCGCGTCGACGACGGCGATGCGCAAGATCTTCAAGGCGATGGAACTGATCGCTGCCTCGCGCATTGGAAAGGCGCGCAGCCGGGTGGCTGCGTCGCAGCCTTACGCCAATGCGATCACCCGCGCCGTTTCTGCTGTGGCCTCGCAGTCTGAGATCGACCACCCGCTGACCACCGAGCCGGAGCAGATCCGGCGCGCGGCAGTCCTGGTCATGACCTCCGACCGCGGCCTTGCAGGATCGTACTCCGCCTCCGTGCTCAAGCAGGCCCAGTCACTGACTGAACTGCTGCGCGGGGAGGGCAAGGAAGTCCGCCACTACCTGGTCGGACGCAAGGCCCAGGCGTATTTCGACTTCCGCAACCTTCCGTACCAGCGGGTGTGGACCGGTGGTACGGATGCGCCGGCGTTCGAAACAGCCCGCGAAATCGGCGTTGCTGTCCTCGACGACTTCAACACCGCTTACGAAGACGGTGGCGTAGACGAAATCCACGTGGTCTACACCCGGTTCAAGTCCATGGTCACCCAGGAGCCGGCGGTCATCCGCCTGCTGCCGCTGGAGGTCGTGGAGGCGGAAGTGGCCAACGAGTCGGAGCTGCTGCCGCTGTACGAATACGAGCCCGAACCCGCCCAGGTGCTGGACGCACTGTTGCCGCGCTACATCGAGTCCCGCATCTTTGCTGCTCTGCTGCAGGCCGCGGCCAGCGAACTGGCCGCCCGCCAGCGCGCCATGAAATCCGCCGGCGACAACGCGAACGAGCTCATCAAGAAGTACACCAGGCTGCGCAACAACGCCCGCCAGGCCGAGATCACGCAGGAGCTGACCGAGATTGTGGGCGGCGCCGACGCTCTGGCCGCGTCCTGACCACCGCAGCCGAAGCGCCAGCATTGCTGCACACCTGAAATTATCCCCACGCCATCTAACTGAGTGAAGTGAGAGAGATGACTGCCCAAACCATCGAGCGCGGACCCGGTTCCGCTGCCTCGGGCGCCACCGGCCGTATCGCCCGGGTAATCGGCCCGGTTGTCGACGTCGAATTCCCGGCGGACGCCATTCCCGAGATGTACAACGCATTGACCGCCGAGATTACCCTCAACGGCGAGACCCGCACCATCACCTTCGAGACCTCCCAGCACCTGGGCGACGACCTGGTCCGCGCCATCTCGCTGCAGGCCACCGATGGCCTGGTCCGCGGCGCCACCGTGGTGGACACCGGCGCCCCGATCTCCGTCCCCGTGGGCGACGGTGTCAAGGGCCACATCTTCAACGTCCTGGGCAAGCCGCTGGACGTCGAGGAGTCGGCCCTGCAGGTGAACGAGCGCTGGCCGATCCACCGCAAGGCTCCGAGCTTCGCCGACCTCGAGGGCTCCACCGAGATGCTCGAGACCGGCATCAAGGTCATCGACCTGCTCACCCCGTACATCAAGGGCGGCAAGATCGGCCTGTTCGGCGGCGCCGGCGTGGGCAAGACCGTGCTGATCCAGGAAATGATCACCCGTGTGGCCCGCAACTTCGGCGGCACCTCGGTCTTCGCCGGCGTGGGCGAGCGTACCCGCGAGGGCAACGACCTCTGGGTGGAAATGGAGGAGGCCGGGGTGCTCAAGGACACCGCCCTGGTGTTCGGCCAGATGGACGAGCCGCCGGGAACGCGCCTGCGCGTGGCCCTGTCCGCGCTGACCATGGCGGAGTACTTCCGCGATGTGCAGAACCAGGACGTGCTGCTGTTCATCGACAACATCTTCCGCTTCACGCAGGCCGGTTCCGAGGTCTCCACGCTGCTGGGCCGCATGCCTTCGGCCGTGGGGTACCAGCCGAACCTGGCCGACGAGATGGGCCTGCTGCAGGAGCGCATTACCTCCACCAAGGGCCACTCCATCACCTCGATGCAGGCCATCTACGTGCCGGCCGACGACTACACTGACCCGGCACCGGCCACCACGTTCGCCCACCTGGACGCGACCACGGAACTCTCCCGTGAAATTGCCTCGCGCGGCCTGTACCCGGCCGTGGACCCGCTGACCTCCACGTCGCGGATCCTCGACCCGCAGTACATCGGCAACGACCACTACAACACCGCGGTGCGCGTGAAGCAGATCCTGCAGAAGAACAAGGAACTGCAGGACATCATCGCCATCCTCGGTGTGGACGAACTCTCCGAAGAGGACAAGATCGTCGTGGCCCGCGCCCGCCGCATCCAGCAGTTCCTGTCCCAGAACACCTACACCGCCAAGCAGTTCACCGGTGTCGAGGGTTCGACCGTTTCCATCAAGGACACCGTCGAGGGCTTCAGGGCCATCTGCGACGGCGAACTGGACCACATCGCGGAACAGGCGTTCTTCAACGTCGGCGGCCTCGACGACGTCGAGCGGAACTGGGCCAAGATCCAGGAACAGACCGGGAAGTAAGGCCAGTGGCTGACAATTCTGCTGAACTGGATGTTGAAGTTGTCGCGGCGGACCACTTCGTGTGGTCCGGCCCGGCCAACATGGTGAGGGCGCGCACGAGCGACGGCGAGATCGGGATCCTGCCGGGGCACACTCCGGTGCTGGCCATCCTGGCGGCCGGGGAACTGGCGATCGAGCCGGTTTCCGGCCAGCGCATCACCATCTCCGTCGACGGCGGTTTCTTCTCCGTTGACCGCAACCGGGTTGTGATCGTGGCCGACAACGCCACCGTGGGCAGCCCGGCAACGGCAGGCATCCGCTAGCCTCGCCGGGTGAACGAGCTCGGTTTCCCGGTCACGGCACTGGCGGCGGTCCTGCTGCTGCTCCTGCTGTCCTTGGTTGCCTTCGGGGTGCGCCGCTACCAATTGCGGCGCACCCTGGGCACGTTCGACGCCTCGCTCCGGCATGCCTCCGGCAGGTGGGAGATGGGGATCGGCCGCTACGCGGACAAGCATCTGGAATGGCTGCGCCTGTTCTCGCTCAGCCCCCGCCCACGGCGGAGGTACCTGCGCAGTTCCCTGGAACTGAACGGCTGGCGGCAGCCGACGGACCTTGAGCGTTCGAACGTCCAGCCGGGCGCGGTGGTTGCCATGCTCAGCTACGAGGGCCAGGAACTGCTGCTGGCCGTGAACTTCGAAGTCTATGCCGGCCTCTCCGCCTGGCTCGAGGCAGGGCCGGTGATCGGAATCGGAACCTGGCGCTGAGTCATTAGGAGCCGGCCGGTTCCGGCACTGCCGCGCGGCCCCCGCAACGGGGAGCCGCGCTTTGCGCTTAACCGGCCTCCCGCGCTCCGGTAGTGGAAGCACCCCAATCTCAAGGATGGACACTATGGAAGACGTCATTCTCGTCACCGGACCCTGCACGCTGTCCGGGCAGGTCGAGGTTACCGGGGCCAAGAACAGCGTGCTGAAGCTGATGGCGGCGGTCCTGCTCGCCGAGGGCCGGTCCTCCATTACCAACGTGCCCAACATCCAGGATGTCTGGATCATGGCCGAGCTGCTGCGCCGGCTCGGCTGCGCGGTGGACTATGACGTCGACGCGGCCACCGTGCATATCGATGTGCCGGCGGTTCCCGGCCACCAGGCCGACTACGATCTGGTCCGGGCCATGCGGGCCTCGATTTCGGTGCTCGGACCGCTGGTGGCTCGCTGCCGCCAGGCCGAAGTTGCCCTGCCCGGCGGAGATGCCATCGGGTCCCGCGGGCTGGACATGCACCGCTCGGGCCTTGAGTTGATGGGCGCGGCCATCAGCATCGACCACGGCTACCTGGTGGCGCGGGCCCCGGAGGGGCTGAAGGCAGCGCACCACCAGCTGCCGTTCCCCTCCGTCGGGGCGACCGAGAACCTGATGATGGCTGCGACCCTGGCCGACGGAACCACCATTATCGACAATGCGGCCCGCGAGCCGGAAATCGCGGACATCGCCGGGCTCCTGGCAGCCATGGGGGCCAGGATCGAGGGCGTCGGCACGTCCACGCTGGTGGTCCACGGGGTCGGGTCGCTTCGGCCGGTCGTGCACCGTACCGTCCCCGACCGGATCGCCGCGGGGACCTGGGCCTTTGCGGCGGCGATCACCGGGGGCACCGTGGACGTCTGCCATACGGACCCCGGGCATCTGGCGGTGGTGCTGGACAAGCTGACCCAGGCCGGCTGCCGGATCGACCTCCGCAAGGACGGCTTCGTCGTCGCCGGGCCCGAACGCCCGCTGCCGATCAATGTCTCCACGCTGCCGTATCCGGGCTTCCCCACGGACCTGCAGCCGTTCGTGGTGGCGCTGAACGCGGTGGCCGAAGGCAACGGGATGGTGACCGAGAATGTCTTCGAGGCCCGCTGGGGCTTCACCTCCGAACTGGGCCGGCTGGGGGCGGTGGTGCGGCTGGACGGCCATCATGCGCTGATCAAGGGTGTTCCGCGGCTCTCGGCTGCTCCGGTGGAAGCCCACGACATCCGGGCGGGGGCGGCGCTGGTCATTGCCGGCCTGGTGGCGGACGGGATCACCGAGGTCCGGGGCGTCGGGCATATTGACCGTGGCTACGAGCGGTTTGACGAACAGCTGCGCAGGCTCGGCGCCACGGTGGAACGCGTACAGGCCTGAGCGTTTAACGGAACTGGCCCCGCAGGCGTGCCTGCGGGGCCAGTTCCGTGTTGGTCCTGCGGCGGTGCAGGACCAACGTCTGTCCCGGAGGACTAGATGACGGTGACGCCGGTGGCCTGCGGGCCCTTGGCGCCCTGTCCAATCTCGAAGCTCACGCGCTGGTTCTCATCCAGGGTACGGAAGCCGTTGGTCTGGATCTCGGAGTAGTGGACGAAGACATCGCCCTCGGAGTCGTCCGGGGTGATGAAGCCGAAGCCCTTTTCAGCGTTGAACCACTTGACGGTCCCCTGTGCCATTTGTTTCTCCTCATAAATGGTACTTTTCACAGACCGGCACACTTCGTACCGATCCGGTTACTCCGCGGAAGCCACCTGCATTTTCCGGCCATTTGGCGGAGCTGAGGAGCTTCACACTCGCAACAACGTCCTGCGAGCATGAATTACACATCTACACAAAGACTGCGTTTATCATCACACACGCCCGGGGGGAGGTCAACGAATCCGCACCCCCGAAATGCATTGTTAAGAAACTACTTCCATCAAGTTGATTTAATCTTGAGCGGCAGCATCCGTGCTGGTCAGGCCGGGGGCGCAGGCAGCCATTCGCCCTGGCGGAGAACCGCCACCAGCTCCAGGCCCGCGGTGGCCACCAGCACGTCCGCGCTGTAGCCCGGATGCAGGCTGCCCACCTCGTCCACCAGCCCCAGGATAGCGGCCGGGACGGTGGTTGCGGCGGTGACGGCGTCGGTCAGCGGCACCCCCGCAGCGACGGTGCCGCGGAGCACGTCCAGCAACGTCGCGGTGCCGGCCGCCAGCGATCCGCCCAGGGTGGCGACGCCGCCTGCCACCGAGACCTTGCTGCCGCCGAGCGTATACGTCCCGTCCCCGCAGCCGGTGGCCGCACAGGAATCGGAAACCAGCGCCACGTTCTCCGGACCCACCAACTCGAACACCGTCAGGACCATCTGCGGATCCAGATGCACGCCGTCGGCGATCAGCTCCACGGCAGCCTGGCCCGACCTGGCCGCCCGGAGGCACGCTGCCACGGGACCGGGGGAGCGGTGGTGCGGCGGCGGCATGGCGTTGAACAGATGCGTGACCGTGGGACGGCTGCTGTAGCCGTCGAAGCCCACCGGGGCCATGCCTTCAGCGGCATGTGCCAGCGATGCCGCCGCCGTGGCGTCGTCGCAGTCGGTGTGGCCCAGGGACGGGGTGATGCCGTGGGAGGTGAGCAGGTCCACCAGCTCGTCCGCCCCGGCCAGTTCCGGGGCATAGGTCATGGAACGCAGGTGCCCCTGGCTGGCCTCGACCAGTTCCTCCACCAGTCCGGGGTCGGGCGCCGCAAGGTGCCCGGGGTCGTGGCTGCCGCGGTAGGTCGCGGAGAGGAAGGGACCTTCCGCATGGATCCCCGCGATCAGGCCCTCCTGGGCCAGTGCGGCCAGCCGGTCCATGGCCTCGACCAAGTCTTGGCGCGGCGCGCTGACCGTGCTGGCCAGCAGGGTGGTGGTGCCGCTGCGGTGCAGGTAGTCGATGGCCGTACGGGCGGCCTCGGCGCTGCCGCAGGTGAAGTCCGCGCCGTAGGCGCCATGGCAGTGCGTGTCGATCAGGCCGGGCAGCAGGACCGAACCCGTCGGCACCTCGTGCTCCCTCCAGCCGGGGCTGTTGAAGCCGGCGGCCGGGCCGGTGTAGGCGATGCGGTCCCCGGCGAACGCCACGATCCCGTCCTCGATGAGGCTGCCGCCGGTGATGATGCGTCCGCGGATGAACCCGCCGGGCTGCTCGCTGGCACTCATAGTCAGATTCTACGGGCCCGCGCCCTGGGCCGTCCCGGGCGCGGAACGGCAGCGGGAGGCAGTCAGAACAGCCGGGCGTCGACGTCATCCACGCCGCGCATGGCGTCGTAGTCCAGGGTCAGGCATTCGATCCCCCGATCGGTAGCCAGCACCCGGGCCTGCGGCTTGATCTGCTGGGCCGCGAACACACCTCGCACCGGGGCCAGCAGGGGATCGCGGTTGAGCAGTTCCAGGTAGCGGGTCAGCTGTTCGACGCCGTCGATGTCGCCGCGGCGCTTGAGCTCGACGGCGACGGTGCGGCCTTCGGCGTCCCGGGCCAGGATGTCCACCGGGCCGATGGCGGTCATGTACTCGCGCCGGATCAGGGTGTAGCCCTCGCCGAGGGTGTGGATCTGTTCGGCCAGCAGGCGCTGCAGATCCGCCTCCACCCCGTCCTTGACCAGACCGGGATCCATGCCCAGGTCGTGGCTGAGTTCGTGGAGGTGCTCATGGATGCTGATCACCAGCCGGTCATCGCTCTTGGCATGCTGGACGTTCCAGACCTCCGCCACGCCGGCTTCGTTTGCCGCCTCGTCCGGCTCCGTGACGTGCAGGGTGGCCGGCGGGCTCATCCAGTTCAGCGGCTTGTAGGATCCGCCGTCGGAATGGATCAGGACGGAGCCGTCGGCCTTGACCATGAGGAGCCGGGTGGCCAGGGGCAGGTGGGCGCGGAGGCGGCCGATGTAGTCGACCGAGCAGCGGGCAATAACAAGTCGCACGGTAGCCCAGTCTATCCGCCGAGGGTCCCGCCGCGGGCGAAGCGAGCGGTGGGAGGCGGGTAGGCGCTATCCGCCGAGGGTCCCGCCGCGGGCGAAGCGAGCGGTGGGAGGCGGGTAGGCGCTATCCGCCGAGGGTCCCGCCGCGGGGGAAGCCAGCGGTGGGAGGCGGGTAGGCGCTATCCGCCGAGGGTCCCGCCGCGGGCGAAGCGAGTGGTGGGAGGAAGACAGGCGCCGGCGGCAGGGGTCCCGGGCCGGCCCGGTTTGGCAGCTCGCGCCGCCGCTGGGCAGAATTGACCTATGCCCCGATCCAACCGCCCCCGCCGCCGCAACGGCACCGGTGGCAAAGCGACGGGGAACAAGTGGGCGCGGACGGCGGAACAGGGGCCGGAATTGGACCGCGCGCGCTTCGGCCTGGCGGAGCGCCAAAGCGCCCCCGACGGGGAATGGAACATCCGGCGGATATCGCCGGCCCGGGCGGCCAAGGACTACACCTGCCCCGGCTGTTCGCTGGTGATCAGGCCCGGCGTGGAGCACCTGGTTGCCTGGCGCGAGGACTCGCTGTTCGGCGCCGACGCCGCGCTGGCCGAACGCCGGCACTGGCACCAGCACTGCTGGAACACCCGAAGCTACCGCTACCGCGCCTGATCCTGCGCCGCGGCAGCGCCTCATAGCGTGGGGCGCGAGGAGCCTGCTAGGTGAGCGGCCAGGGGTCCCCGTGCGACGAGCGTGCGGGGTGGCCGTGAACGGGCGCAGCCGACATCGAGCGGGATGCGAGGGTCCCGCCGTGGCGCGCCGGCAACACTGCGGGCGCATGCCAATCGGGGAGCCCCGATCTCAGTTCTTGTCCTGCCGGGCGATAAACACTTCCTTCAGCAGCAGCATGACAGCCGCCGCCGCGGGGATGGCCATCAGCGCCCCCAGCACCCCCATCAGCGAACCGCCAGCGATTACCGCTATCACCGCCACCGCGCCGGGGACGGCCACGGCCCGCTGCATGATGCGCGGAGACACGAAATAGGCCTCGATCTGGAGGTAGGCGAAGTACATCACTGCGAACAGGACCGCTGTCTGCCATCCGACGGTGAGCGCGATGAGGGACACCAGGATGCCGGCGAGCATGCCGCCCACCAGCGGGATGAAGGCGAGCAGGGCCACCACGAAGGTCAGCAGCGCCGTGAACGGAACCTGGGCGATGGTCATCGCGGTGAAGGCAACCGTGGCGTTGATCAGGGCCACGCATGCCTGGCCGATCACGTAGCCGCCCACGCTGTCGGTGATCTCCTCGGCCAGCATCTGCACCCGGTGGCGCCGTGACCGCGGCGCCAGGCGGTAGGCCCAGACCTTCAACGCCGGCAGGGATGCCAGGAAATACAAGGTCAGGACGAGCACGATCAGCGCCCCGAAGGCGCCGTTGGCCACGGCCGTACCGACGCCGAGCACGCCGCCGAAGATACCCGTGACGGCTTCGGAATTGGCCAGGAACTTCGCCACCTCTTCTTCCACCCTCGCCCGGACCTGGAACTGCCGGTCGACGGACTGGAAGAAGGCCGAATTGAGAAAATCGGTGGTGTAGCGCGGGATGTTGGCCACGATCTGCGTGGTCTGGGAGACGATGGTCGGAATGAGCACCGCGATGAACCCCGCCAGCAGCGCGGCGAGCACCAGCACGACGGCGATGACTCCTGCCGGGCGCGGCAGGCCTTTGCGTCCCAGCCAGCGCACGATCGGGTCCAGGCCGAGGGCGATGAAGAGCGCCGCGGCGATCCAGCCCAGCAGCTGGCCCACATTCGACAGGACGAAATACACCAGCAGGGCCAGGCCAACGCCCACGGTGCCCATGAAGCCAAAGTAGATCGGATGGCGCATGGCACCGCCGGCCTCCGGCCGGGCGCCGGGATCGGATTCCGGCCTCGGGGCGTACCCGTGGGATTCGGCCTCCGGCGGCATCTGGAAGCGCACCCGGGGCTGGGCGCGGGGGATCGAGGCGGCGATGCGTTCCAGCTTGCTGATGACGGCTTTTTTCCGTGCGGCTGTGGCCGGGCGGGCCGTCGTGCCGGCCTCCGCGGCGGCGTTCGGCAGGCCGCCGGCGTCGGGGCCTTCCTCATTCACGGTCACGGGGTCCTGCCTTGGATGCATCCGGAGGGGTGGCCTGGTTCTTCTCGGGTAAATTCCCGCTCTCTGCGACACAGTACCAGCAGCCGGCAGCCGGCGGCGGAGGCACGGCAGCTGAGCGCGGGAGCGGCCACCGGGCCGGTTTCGTTATCATAGGGTTACCAAGTCCGGCCGATGACGGCGGCAACCCGAGCATCTGGCTTTACAGCGTTTTAAGCCCAGAGCAATTACTGAAGCAACAACTGATAGGTATTTCCGTGCGACTGAAGATAGCTGTTGGCCTCATCGTGGCGGGCCTGCTGGCCGTGGTCGCGGGCATCGGCCTGAAGACCATCTGGGCCCCGCCGGAGACGGTGTCCGCAAGCTATACGGCCGGGGACCCGGCGCCGCTTACCGTGATCGAGCCCGAAGTCCTGGAGCTGAATCCGGAGCATGTGGACATTAAGGTCGAGGGCGACGGCGGGTTCCTGCTGGCCGTGGGCCGGGCCGACGACGTCAAGGCCTGGGTGGGCACGGCCGCGCACACGTCCATCACCGGGGAGGACCATGGTGTCCTGCAGGGCAGCCGCATCGACGGCACGGCGACGGTTCCGGATCCGGCCGGCTCCGACCTCTGGGTCAGCGAGGAAAGCGCCGAGTCCGAGATCGAGTACCGGTGGACCGATCCGGCGCCGGGGGAGTGGTCCATCCTGCTGGCGGCCGACGGCACCAAGCCCGCCCCCGCCAATGTCACCGTGAGCTGGCCTAACGACACCTCGACCCCGTGGGCCCTGGCCCTGATCATCATCGGCGCCCTCGCGGCCGTGCTCGGGCTGGCCATCGCCTTGGTCTCCGGCCGGCGCACCGCTCCGCCGGCTCCGCCGTCGGCGGGACGGCCCGGCGGTGGACGTCGTGTGGCCAGAT
>NZ_JBHTML010000050.1:0-22900 GCF_042679445.1 Arthrobacter sp. GCM10027362 | reverse complement strand
CGACGGCGCGGCAGGTCCGCGGTGCGCCGGCGTCCGGCTCGCGGACGGCACCGAGGTGCCCGCCGACGTCGTTATCGAGGCCGTCGGCTCGCACCCGAACACCGAATGGCTGGCCGGCAACGGGCTGGACCTGGCCGACGGCGTGCTCTGCGACAGCTCGCTGCGCGTGGTGGGTGCCAAACACGTGGTGGCGGTGGGGGACATTGCCCGTTATCCGGACCGGCGCACCGGCACCGGGGCCCGCCGCGTGGAGCACTGGGCCACCCCGGCGGACACCGCCAAGATTGCCGCGCCGGCCCTGGTCGCCCGGCTCAACGGCACCGAGGTGCCCGAACCTGCCGCGCCGCTGCCCTCCTTCTGGACCGACATCTTCAGGATCCGGATCCAGGGCGTGGGCACCCCCGCCGCGGCGGACCGCATCGAGGTCCTCGAAGGGGACCCCGCCCGCCCCGAGGACGGCGCGGCGCTGGGCTACCACCGCGCCGGCCGGCTGGTCGGCGCGGTGACCTCCGCCCTGCCCGCGGACAAGCAGCTGCACTACCGCAAGCTCGTCGCCGAGGCCGGCCTGGCCGCAGATTCCCAGCTGGCCGCCGTTTAGGGCGGCCATCGACCAGAAAGAAGACTCACCATGACCCTCACCCCCGTCCGGCCGGACCTGGCCGCCAACGACCTGCCCACCCCCCCTGGCGGCCTGGATGACCGGGACGCCTTCGCCCGGCACCAGGAACGCAACCTGCGCCCCGAGACGGTGCGCGGCCTGGGCCGGAAGATCGAGGAAGCCGGCGTCGAGTACATCTACTACGCGCTGCCGACCATCGGCTCGCGCATGGTGGCCAAGATGGTCCCGGCCAACCACTTCCGCCGCAACCTGGAAAAGGGCATCTGCTTCCACCGCACGGCGCTGTCGGACCTGCAGAACGACCGCTACGGCAACCTGATCGGCGGCGGCATCGAGGCCCGCGAGTTCTGGGCGCTGCCGGAGCCGGACACCTTCGTGGTGCTGCCCTGGGACACCTCGGTGGCGCGCATCTTCTGCACCGCCTACGAGCCCCCGCACCTGCCCGAGGTCGGCGGCCGCCCGCTGGCCGTCGACACCCGCGCCCTGCTGGCCCGCACGCACGAGGCCTTCACCGCCCGCACCGGCTTCGAGGTCCGCTCCGGCACGGAGCCGGAGATGACCTGGGAGGGCCCGGGCCTGGAGGTCGTCAAGAAGCCCGGCAGCAGCCCGGCCTACCAGGTGGAGAACCTGGAGCGGATGCGCCCGATCTACAAGCAGCTGGTCACCTACGCCAGGGCCATGGGCCTGGACATGATCGAGGGCGACTACGAGGACGACGGCCAGATCGAGCTGAACTGGATGTACGACCGCGTGGAGCACACCGCGGACCGGCTGGTCACCTACCGGCAGATCTGCAAGCAGGTGGCGCGTGAGTTCGGCGTGACCGCCAGCTTCATGCCCAAGCCCTACAACGGCCAGATGGGCAACGGCTGCCACCACAACCTGAGCCTGTGGCAGGCCGGCACCAACGTCACCGAGGACGCCGGCCGGATCGAGCTGCACGTCTCGCAGACCGCCCGGCACGCCATCGGCGGCCTGCTGGCCCATGCCGCCGGCTCGATGGCGGTGATGGCCTCCACGGTCAATTCCTACAAGCGCTTCTGGGACGCCGGCCAGTTCGCCCCGAGCCTGGCCAACTGGGGCCTGGACAGCCGCGGCTGCCTGGTCCGCATCTCCGCCAACGGCCGGATGGAGTACCGCGTCCCGGACGCCGCCGTGAACCCGTACCTGTCCCATACATTGATCATCGCCGCGATGGAGGACGGCCTGGACCGCCGGCTCGATCCGGGCCTGCCCGACGACGGCGCCGGAGCTCCCGCGGCCGGCGGCCAGCTGCCGCTGACCCTGGGCGATGCGGTCGAGGCCTTCGTTTCGGACACCTACCTCGCCTCCCGCCTGCCCGCGGACCTGGTCTCCATCTACACCCGGCTGAAGCAGGAGGAATGGGCCCGCTACTGCGGCGCCATCACCGAGTGGGAGCGCGACATGTACTGGGAGACCATCCCGTGAGCCGCGACGCGACGCTTTCCCCCGGGATCCTGCGCCTGGCCTGCATCGACTCCGAGGCCCCGCCGCTGTTCAACCTGGCCGACGGTGGCGGCTGCCGCCGCGGATACGAGCCGGCCGCGGCCGCGCTGGTCGCCTCCGTCATGGGCCTGCGGGTCGAGTGGGAGTTCATGGCCTGGGACGACATGCTCCCGGCGGTGGCCGGTCACCGGGTGGACGCCGTCTGGTGCGGCCAGGGCATCATTCCCGAACGCCAGGCGGTGGTGAATTTCAGCGAGCCGTACGCCGTTTTCGACGAGACGGTGCTGGTGCGCAAGGGCGACCCGGCCCGTTCCCCCGAGGACCTGGCCGGGTACCGGGTCGCGGCGATCGAGGGCAGCGCCAACATGAGGCTGGCGGTGACCTTTCCCGGCGCCGACCCCGTGGCCTTCACCGGCGAAGACGTCTTCGGCGACATGCTGGCCGCCCTGCGCCGCGGTGAGGTGGATGCGATGGTGGATGACGACGTCGTCACCGTCCCCTTGGGCGGGGACCCGGCGTACGACGTCGCCTTCACCGTCCGCACCGGCAACCGCTGGGGGATCGGGGTCGCCAAGGACAACCCGTTCCTGCTGGCCGACCTCAACGCGGCGCTGGCCGCGGTAGTCTCGGACGGGCGTCTCGAGAAGGCCTGGACCCGGTGGATGCCGCACCTGCCCTTTCCGCTCGCCGATCAGGTGCCGGCATGAGCCGACCCCTGATCGGAGTTCCGGGCATGTGGTCCAGTTCCATCCACGGTCTGCGGTTCGACGGCGTGGCGGTCGCCGCCCAGGTGCTGCGCAGCATCGACCGGGCCGGAGGCGAGCCGGTCATCATGTTCCCCGGCAGCGCCGGGGCCGCCGGCAACACCGCCGCGCTGCTGGCCCGGTTCGACGGTGTGGTGCTCCCCGGCG
This sequence comes from Arthrobacter sp. GCM10027362, assembly GCF_042679445.1. Taxonomy (NCBI): domain Bacteria; kingdom Bacillati; phylum Actinomycetota; class Actinomycetes; order Micrococcales; family Micrococcaceae; genus Arthrobacter; species Arthrobacter sp. GCM10027362. The sequence goes on along the minus strand of NZ_JBHTML010000050.1, from coordinate 19,903 downwards.
GGGCGGACGTGGACCCGGCGCTGTACGGGGCGGAGCCGGACGAGCACTACTGGCCCGCCGATTACGACGGCCAGGACGCCTTCGAAACGGGAGTCCTCGCCGGCTGCCTGGAGGCGGGCATCCCGCTGCTGGCCATCTGCCGCGGGCTGCAGCTGCTGAACGTCTCCCGCGGCGGCACCCTGATCCAGCACCTGGAGCCCGGGCCGGTCCGGCACAAGGACGCGGTCCACCCGGTGGCAGTGGCCAAGGGCTCGCTGCTGGCGGAAACCCTCGGCACTGCCGAAGCCTGTGTCTCCTCCTACCACCACCAGGCGGTCGGTGTCCTCGGTGCGGGCCTGCAGGTCGCCGCCACCGCCGCCGACGGCGTGGTGGAGGCCGTGGAGGTCCCGGGTGCGCCGCTGCTGGCGGTGCAGTGGCATCCGGAGGACACCGCTGCCACGAATCCCACCGACCATGCCCTGTTCGCCTGGGTCGTGGAGGCCGCGTGCCGGCGCCGGGACGGGGAACGGGCTGCCGGCACCGAATTGGCGGACGCGCGGTGAGCGGGGCGGTGCTGCGGGTCGATCCCGCCGGCGTCGTCCCGGCCGGCTTCGTGGAACTGCCGGCGGACGCGCCGCGGATCGCCGTCGTCGTCTCGCTGACCTTTCCCGGCATGACCGCTCGGACCCTGGAGCTGATGGAGCGGTTCACCCGCACCGCTTTCGAGTCCCTGCTGGCCGCCGGGGCCCGGGCCGAACTGGTGGACAGTGCCGCCGAGGAACTGCGGCCGGCGGCGGAGCTGGCCGGCTGTGACGGCGTGCTCTTTCTCGGCGGCGGCGATGTGGACGGCGCGCTGTACGGACACGGCGGGCCGGTGCCGAATTCCTACGGCGTGGACCGGCGTGCGGACGAGTACTGCCTGGAGCTGATCCGCGGCGTGCTGGAGCGGGACCAGCCGCTGCTGGCCATCTGCCGCGGCTCGCAGCTGCTCAACGTCGCCTGCGGCGGCACCCTGATCCCGGACTTGGACCCGTGGGAACTGCACCGCGGCGGCCCGGGGGCGCCGATGTTCCTGGACGAGGAGGTGACGCTGGTGCCGGGCTCGCGGATCGCGGCCATCCTGGGCCGGGAGCGGAGCACCGTCCGTTCCGGACACCACCAGGCGGTCGGCGCGGTGGCCCCGGCGCTGGCCGTGGCTGCCGTGGCGGACGACGGCGTGGTGGAGGGCACCGAACACCGGGAGAAGTCCTGGGTCCTCGGGGTGCAGTGGCATCCGGAGGACTCGGACGGCAGCGCCGCGGACCGGGCCCTGATCTTTGGGGCGTTTGCGGCCCGCTGCGCGCAGCGGCCGGTCCCGGCCGGAACCAGGGAGTCCTAGCCCGCCCGGCTGCTGCAGAGCAGGCTCAGGTTCAGGTAGGGCACGTCCAGCGGCACGCGGGAATAGCCCTCGGGCTCGGTCTTGATCCGTTCGCCGACCAGGAACCTGCCGGAATTGCCCAGGACCACGCGGTTCTCGTTGCCGTTGAGGATCGCGGCATCGCCGGGTACGGAGCGGATCATCGGGATGAACACGTTCTCCAGGTCGCGGATGCGCAGGTCGCAGCCGGTCACGCCGATGAAGTTCCCGCGGACGTAGCTGGGCACCGTGCATGTGACGATGTATTCGTTGAAGCCGAGGTAGTCCACGTAGGGGCCGGCGATCGTCTGGCGCCCGGTCCGGGCGGCGATGGAAAACCAAGGCAGCTGTTGGTAATCGTAGAAGCTGTTGCCCTCCGGGGCCAGATCGAAATCCAGCTGCTCGATCTCGTTCCGGTCGTTCCTGAACCACCATTCCAGCACGCCCTCGGCGTCCTTGATGGAGGAGACCGAGAAGATGACGCCGGCGCCGACCACGCTGGCATGGGAATCCAGGAAACGGGCCGCTTTCTCCCGCAACCCGGACAGGTCGCGCTTGGAGATCTTGGTGCGTTCCCCGAGGGCGGACTCCAGCAGCAGGCCCACCTCCCCGGACATGGTTCCCAGGTCCCGGTACAGGTCGTTGAGCCAGCCGGCAATCGAGTCGACTGCCTTCGCGGTCGCATCCTGCGGGCTCACGTGGTCTCCTGGGTCCGGTCGGAATAGCTCAGGGTCAGCTTGGTGTCGATCAGGTGGTAGATGTTCCGGCGGATGTGCTCCAGCGCCAGCCGCTGGGCCGTGTCCGGCTCGTCGCGCCGGATCGCCCGGGCCAGCTGCAGGTGTTCCGCGGCCGCCGTTTCCCGGTCGAACCCGCCGGCCAGCGGGGTCCACAGGATCTGGCTGATCTCGCCCTGGAGCCGGATTTCCGCGGCCATGAGCCGCGGCGACTGGGCCGCGACGGCCAGTTCGATGTGGAAACGGCTGTCCGCCCGGGCCTGGGCCTCCGGGGTCTCGGCGCGGGACTGCGCCCTGGCCAGCTGCTCCAGCCGGTCCAGGTCCTGCGCGTCCGCACGGTCGCAGGCCAGGCGCACGGTGGCGGCAGTGATGGCGGCGTGTTCGTCGCCCAGGTCCCGCAGTTCGGCGATGGAGGTTTCCGCCAGGTACCGCTGCATCAGGTCCCGGGCCGCCGGCGGGGCCTTGACAACGAAGGTTCCGCCGCTGCGGCCCCGGCGGGTCTCGACGATGCCCTGTTGGCGCAGGGACGCAAGTGCGTCCCGCAGTGTGGCACTGGCCACACCGAACATCTCGGCCAGCTCGGATTCGGCCGGCAGGCGTTCGCCCTCGCGCAGCATGCCCAGGGAAATGGCCGTGGAAATCCGCTGCGCGATGGTATCCGCCCGCTCCAGTGCCGGGAGGGTCCGGTAGATTTGCGACTGCAGGGCAGGCAGCGAGGCCACGGGCACCTCCTATCCGGCGGGCAATCGGCGACTTGGCTGATCCCAATATATCGATTGCCGGCCCTCCGCAGGCCGCCGCCGGCCGGGCAGCGGCGGCCTGCCAGGGAACCTACCGGTAGCTGCGGCGCTGGTTCCTGTACGGCGACGGACCGGTGGCTGGCTCGGCGATCCAGGGGCCGGTACCTTCCGAGGCGTCGATGATCCCGGACTCCAGCCAGGTGAAGTCGCCGTCGAGCACCTTCCCGGCCAGCCGCTGGTCGGCGGCATCCGTATTGTGCCAGAGGTCGTCGAACAGCTGCCGGACCCGCTCGCGCGACTGCCGGCAGAAGGCGTCCGCGAGTTCCCGGGCGCTGGCGCCCCGTGCCGGATCCTGCTTCCGGATCAGTTCGGCCCGGCTGCAGCAGGCGGCCATCGCGAACAGCTCCGCGCCGATGTCCACGATGCGCCCGAGGAAGACCTGCCGGTGTTCGAGCCCGGCCTGCCAGCGGGCCATGCCGGCGAAGGTGCTGCGGGCCAGCTTGCGCGAGGAGCGCTCGACGAACCGCAGGTGCCCCGCGAGCGGCCCGAACTCCGCGTAGGAGCGGGGGTTCAGGCCCTGCCCGGCGAACAGCTTCGGCAGCCAGCCGGCGTAGAAGCCGCTGGCGCCGACGGCTGCGCGGGCCTTGGCGGCCAGGTCCGCGTCGGGCGAGGCGAGGTCCCCGGCCGCGGCCAGGTGCGTGTCCACCGCCTCCCGGGCGATCAGCAGGTGCATGATCTCCGTGGAGCCTTCGAAGATCCGGTTGATGCGCATGTCCCGCAGCTGCTGTTCGGCCGGCACGGCCCGTTCGCCGCGGGCGGCTAGGGAGTCCGCCGTCTCGAAGCCGCGGCCGCCGCGGATCTGGACCAGTTCGTCCGCGACCTTGAAACCCATCTCGCTGGCCCAGAGCTTGGCCAGGGCCGCCTCGATCCGGACATCCTTGAGCCCGGCTTCGGCCAGCGCGGCGGACAGTTCGAAGACGGCCTCCAAGGCGAAGGTGGTGGCGGCAATGAAGGCGACCTTCTTGCCCACGGCCTCGTGCCGTCCGATCGGCCGGCCCCACTGGATGCGGGCGGCGGACCATTCGCGGGCAATCTTCAGGGACCACTTGCCGCTGCCGGCGCAGATGGCGGGAATCGCCAGGCGCCCGGTGTTCAAAGTGGTCAGGGCGATCTTGAGCCCCTGGCCCTCCCTGCCCAGCCGGTTGGCGGCCGGCACCCGGACGTGGTCGAACCGGGTGACGCCGTTTTCGAGCCCGTGCAGGCCCATGAACGCGTTGCGGTGCTCCACGGTGATGCCGGGGGAGTCCGACTCCACCACGAAGGCGGTGATGCCACCGGGGGAATCCCCGTGCGGCGGCACCTTGGCCATGACCACCACGAGTTCGGCGACCACTCCGTTGGTGGTCCACAACTTGCTGCCGTTGAGCACGTAGGATTCGCCGTCCTCGGCCGGTTCCGCGGTGGACGAGAGCCTGGCCGGATCCGAGCCCACGCCGGGTTCGGTGAGCAGGAAAGCGGTTACCGCCCCGGCCGCGCAGCGGGGCAGGAACTCGCGCTTCTGCTCTTCGGTGCCGAAGACCTTGACCGGTTCCGGGACGCCGACCGACTGGTGCGCCGAGAACATGGCCCCCAGGCTGGGGTGGACCGAACTGAGCAGCATCAGCGCCCGGCCGTAGTAGGTCAGCGACAGGCCCAGGCCGCCGTATTCGACGGGGGTCTTCATGCCGAAGGTGCCCAGGTCCGCCAGGCCCTGGAGGTACTCGTCCGGGATCCGCGCCTCGCGCTCGATGAGCCGTCCGTCCAGGGTCCGTGCGTAGGCTTCGAGCCGGGCCAGGAAGGCGTCCCCGGCGGACCGTTCCTCCGGAGTGGGCACCGGGTGCGGGTGGATCAGGTCCGGATCGAAGTGCCCCAGGTACAGGCCCTTGGCGAAACTCGGCCGCGTCCATTCGGTTTCCCGGGCGGCTTCGGTGACCGCGCGCGCGGCGCGTTCGCCGACTTCTTCGGGCGTGGGTGTCCGGTCCGTGCCAGTGCTCATGGTTGTCCCCTTCGACCAGGGCCGCCGCGGGCCGGAGACCCTTTAGCTGTGCCATTACCGTACTACCGGGCACCCGCAATTGTTACTCTCCGGTACGGAATTTTCCGGCACCGCGGAATAAACGGGCATTACCTGAAGCTTCAACTATTTGACCCATCGCTACCATCGGGAGAGAACTGTGGATTTCGGCATCTTCACCTTCGGCGAGCTCAGCCGCGATATCGACACGGGGCGGGCGCTTTCGCCCCATCAGCGGCTGAAGGAGCTCATTGAGCTGGCGAAGCTGGCCGACCAGGCCGGGATCTCGTTCCTCGGGCTGGGCGAGCACCACCGGCACGACTTCGCCATCTCGGCGCCGGAAGTGGTGCTGGCTGCGATCGCCCGCGAGACCAAGCAGCTGCGGCTGGCCACCGCCGTGACGGTGCTCTCCACCCAGGATCCGGTCCGGCTCTTCGAGCAGTTCGCCACGCTTGACCTCATCTCGGACGGCCGGGCCGAAATCATCGCCGGCCGCGGTGCCTTCACCGAGTCCTACCCGCTGTTCGGCTACGACCTGGCCGACTATGACGCCCTGTTCGAGGAGAAGCTGCAGCTGCTGCTGGCCGCCCGCGACCAGGAAACCCTGACCTGGCGCGGCGGCATCACCCACAGCATCGAGGGCATGGACATCGCCCCGCGCCCGCTGCAGCAACGGCTTCCGGTCTGGGTCGGTGTCGGCGGCACCCCTGCCTCGTTCGAGCGGGCCGGGCGCCTGGGCCTGCCGCTGTACATTGCCCTGCTGTCCGGGCCGCAGCATTTCGCCCGGCTGGTGGAGTACTACCGCGAAAGCGCCGCGGCCCACGGCCACGACCCGGCGCGGCTGCCGGTCGGCACCGGCGGGCATTTCTTCGCCGCCCCGACCTCGCAGCAGGCCCGGGACACCTTCTACCCCTATTACCGCGCCTATTTCGAGCAGAACATGCCCCGGGCCATGGGCCATTTTCCGCGCGAAACCTTCGAGGCCTGGGCCGGACCCGGCGGGGGACTGCTGGCCGGCAGCCCGCAGGAAGTGATCGAGAAGATCATGCTGCAGTACCAGGTCTTCGGCCATGACCGCTACATGGCCCAAGTGGGTCTGGGCGGGCTGCCCTTTGCCGAGACGGCCAAGTCGATCGAGCTGTTGGCCACCGAAATCATGCCGGTGGTGCGGAAGGAGATCCACGCAGCACGCAGGCCCGGCAGCTAATCCGCCGTGTGTGCCAGGAGGGCCGCGGCGCAGGCCGCCGGCTGCTCCCAGTGCACCATGTGGCCGGCGCCGGGGATCTGCACGTGCCGCCACCGCGGGTGCCTCGAGACGAACTCGGCGATGACGTCCGGGGTGCGGGTGGCGTCCCGGCTGCCGGTAAGAATGAGCGTGGGCGCGGCGATGAGGTCCGGCACCTCCGCGGCCGCCCCGGTGATGCCGGCCAGCATGCTTTGGCGGAGGACGGCGGCCGGGAGCCTGAAGGGGTCCAGGAACGTTTCGCGGTCCGCCCCTGAGGGCTCCGGGCCGCCGCGGAACCAGGCCGCAACCATCTCCTCCGCCGCCTCCGGGCCCGCCGGTCCCGGCCCGCCGAACAGCCGCCGGAGCCTGGTTTCCGTTGCCGCAGACGGCGGCAGCGGCACCATGCCGACCAGCGTCACCGACACCGCCAGTTCCGGGTGCCGCGCCGCGACGGTGGCCGCAATGCTGCCGCCGAGCGAGTGGCCGATCCAGTGCGCCGGGCCGGTGGCGGCCAGTTCTTCGGCCAGCCGGGCGGCCACGTTCTCCACCGTCCAGCCGGGACCATTCCCGTCCCGGGCCGGGTCCCCGGCGGCAGGTTCCCGCGCACTGTCCGGCCCGTACCCGGGCAGGTCCACCGCCAGCGCCGTGCGGCGGGCCTGTTCGATTTCACGGACCAGAGGTTTCCAGTAGGCGCTTGAGCACGCCCAGCCGTGCAGCAGGATCAGGGGAGCGGGCATGCTCCGATTATGCCGGTTTATGCCGGTCTGGAAGCAGATCCCGGCGGACTGCCGGCAGCTTCCGTGCGGGAGACTGGTGCCATGACCATTGCCAAGTCCGTGCTTCTCTTTGCCCTCGCTGCCCTGGCCGAAATCGGCGGCGCCTGGCTGATCTGGCAGGCGGTCCGGGAGGGCCGGGCCTGGTGGTTTGCTGGGCTGGGGATCATGGCCCTGGGCGCGTACGGCTTCATCGCCGCCCTGCAGCCGGATGCCCACTTCGGCCGGGTGCTGGCCTCCTACGGCGGGGTCTTCATCGCCGGCTCGCTGGCCTGGGGCATCATCGTGGACGGCTTCCGGCCGGACCGCTGGGACCTGGCCGGCGCTGCCATCGCGCTGGCCGGGGTGGCCGTGCTCATGTATGCCCCGCGCAGCGGCTCCTGACCCTCCAGGATCCCGGCGCCGAAAAGGCCATGATCGGGCCAGCGGATCGGAGCGGGAGCGGTGCGGCGGTTTGTTAATCTGTTCGCGTGAGTTTCACTGAACGTTTCGTGGCCCTGGGGGATTCCTTTACCGAAGGTGTCGGCGACGACGACCCGTCGCTGCCCAACGGCGTGCGCGGCTGGGCGGACCGGGTGGCCGAGCAGCTGATGCTGGCCGATACCAGCTGGGGCTATGCCAACCTGGCAGTCCGCGGCAAAAAGCTCGGCCAGGTCCTGGACGAGCAGCTGGACCCGGCCCTGGCCCTGCAGCCGACCCTGGTCACGCTGTATGCCGGCGGCAACGACATCCTGCGCCCGAAGGTGGACATCGACGCGCTGATGGCCGGCTACGACGACGGCGTGGCCCGGCTGGCCGCCTCCGGCGCCACGGTGCTGCTGTTCACCGGTTTCGACACGGCCAAGTCCGCGGTCTTTGGCCGGACCCGCGGCCGCACCGCCATCTACAACGAATGGGTGCGCGAGGTCGCCGACAAGCACGGTGCGCTGCTGCTGGACTACTGGCGGCTGCGTGAATTCCAGGACTGGCGCTACTGGGCCGAGGACCGCCTGCACATGTCCAGTGCAGGCCACACGCTGATGGCCAAGCGCGTCCTGGAGGTGCTCCAGGCCCAGGACGTCATCGCCCTGCCGGAGCTGCCGGCCCTGGAAACCCTGTCCCGGCGGGCGGCCTTCGCCGCCGATGCCAAGTGGGTCCGGCAGCATCTGGTGCCATGGGTCGGCCGGCGGCTGCGCGGGGTGTCCTCCGGCGACTCGTTCACCCCGAAATACCCGCAGCTGACCGGGCTCAACCCCGCCCGCTAGCGCGTGCCGGCGGCGTCCGGCCCGGGGTGCTGAGGATTGGCTTTCCTCGCTGGTCAGTCCTCGGCTTTAGTGCTTGGCTGGTGCTATGAGCGGCCAGCGAGAACTGCAGTCGGCAGGCGACCCCCGCCACCACGCGGACGAGCCGCATGCCATCGAGGGCCTGGCCGCGCGGCTGAACTGGCTGCGGGCGGGGGTGCTTGGTGCCAATGACGGGATTGTCTCGGTGGCGGCCATGGTGGTCGGTGTGGCCGGCGCCACCACGGATTTCGGAACCCTGCTGGCGGCCGGCCTGGCCGCGGTGATCGGCGGTTCCATCTCGATGGCCCTGGGCGAGTACGTGTCCGTCTCCAGCTCCAAGGACAGCCAGCGGGCCCTGATTGCCAAGGAAACCCGCGAGCTGCGGGAGCAGCCCGAGGAAGAGCTCGCCGAGCTGGCCGCCCTGTACCAGGCCAAGGGCCTGAGCCGGGAAACGGCGGTCCAGGTGGCCAGGGAGCTCACCGCCCACGACGCGCTGGCGGCCCATCTTGACGCCGAGCTCAATATCCGCGAGGAGGATGTGGCCAGCCCGTGGCATGCCGCCTTCGCCTCGGCGATCGCTTTTGTGGCCGGTGCCGTCCTGCCAATGCTGGCCATCCTGCTGCCGCCTGACCACCTGCGCGTGCCCATCACCTTCACCGCGACGCTGCTGGCCCTGGCCGGCACCGGCGCCCTGGGAGCCTACCTGGGCGGTGCCAGGATGGTCCGGGCCACCATGCGGGTGGTGTTCGGCGGGGCGCTGGCCCTCGTGGTCACGTTCCTGATCGGCTCCTGGCTCGGGGTATCCGGGGTGCTCTGACCCCGTCCGGGGACCCGTTTCGAGCCCGCCGGCGGCCGGCTGTGACCGAGTTCATAAAAATAATTCGGCGTCCTTCTTGCTTTCCGCCTGTCCGCTTGCTGTGGCGCCGGGCCGGATTCCGTGCCATGCCGGGGAGGCGGGAGGCCGCGCGGGCTTCCGCCGGTGCCGTTCCGGCCGGGCGCCGCCCGGGCCCCGCCGCCCCGGGATCAGGGGCGAAGAAGCCGGCGGATACGCTTCCGCGCCCGGGGTGAAAAGGTCCACCTCTGTACACTGGATGGCCTGTCCGGAAGCCGAACATGCTCCGGCGTGTGCAAGTCACGTGCAAATGACCTCGATGAGAGAAGGCCCAAATGCCGAAAGACATCCATCCGTCCCCGGCCGCAGCGGCACCGGATCCAGGTGCCGCAGCAGCCCCCGGGGATCCCGGCACGGGCCACCGGTCCGGCCGCCGGCCGGCGCTGAAAATGCGCAAGCGGAAGCTGCGCGTCGATGACGTGACCGTCGTCGAAAAACCGATGCTGCGCAAGGCCGTCGGCGGCACCGTGGTCGGCAACGGCATGGAGTGGTTCGACTTCGGCATCTACGGCTACCTGGCCGTCACCATGGGCCAGCTGTTCTTCGCCGGCGGGGAAGAGGGCTCGGGGCTGCTGGGCAGCCTGGCCGTTTTCGCCGCCAGCTTCGTGGTCCGCCCGCTCGGCGGGCTGGTCTTCGGCCGGCTGGGGGACCGGATCGGCCGGCAGAAGACGCTGGCGATGACCATGCTCATGATGGCGGCCTCCACCTTCGCCATCGGCCTGCTGCCCACCTACGCGGCCATCGGCGGCTGGGCCACGGTGCTGCTGGTGCTCTGCCGGCTGGTCCAGGGCTTCTCCACCGGCGGCGAGTACGCCGGCGCCACCACCTTCGTGAGCGAGTACGCACCGGACAAGCGCCGCGGCTTCCTGGCCAGCATCCTGGACACCGGCAGCTATCTGGGCTTCGCCCTGGGCGCCGTCGTCGTGGCCGTGCTGCAGATCACCCTGGGCAGCGAGGCGATGCTCGCCTGGGGCTGGCGTATTCCGTTCCTGCTGGCCGGCCCGCTGGGCCTGATCGGGCTCTACTTCCGGATGCGCATCGAGGAATCCCCGGCCTTCCAGGCCGCGCAGGACGCCCAGGAGGACAAGACCAGGGCGGCCGCGGACGGCCCCAGGACCTACCGGCAGATTATCGCCGGCTACTGGCGCCCGATCGTCCTGGCCATGCTGCTGGTGGCCGCGGGCAACACCGTCGGCTACGCACTGACTTCGTACATGCCCACCTACCTGCAGGAAACCATGGGCTATGACGCCTTCCAGGGCACGCTGCTGACCATTCCGGTGCTGGTGCTGCTGTCGGCCGCCATCCCGCTGACCGGCCGGCTCTCGGACCGCATCGGCCGCCGGCCGGTGCTGCTGGTCGGCTCGGTGATCACCATCGTGCTGGGCATCCCGGCGTTCCTGCTGATCGGCCTGGGCCAGACGTGGGCCACCCTGCTGGGCCTGGCCATCCTGGGCGCTGCCACCGCATTCTATGTGGGCAACCTGGCCTCGGCCCTGCCCGCGCTGTTTCCGACCTCCAGCCGCTACGGATCGATGGGCATTGCCTACAACTTCGCCGTGGCGATCTTCGGCGGCACCACCCCGCTGATCACCCAGTCGCTGATCCAGGCCACCGGCATCGAACTGATGCCGGCGTTCTACCTGGTCGTGATGTCGCTGTTCGGCCTGTTCGCCATCTGGCGGATTCCGGAGAGTGCGCAGCGGCCGCTGCCGGGCTGCATGCCGTCGGTGGACACCGCTGCGGAGGCCAGGGAACTGGTCGCCGGCCAGGACAGCAACCCGCTGCTCGACGTCGACAGCATGCCGCTGCCGCTGGTCCCCGTGCCGGCCAAGGCGCGGCGGCTGGAGCCGGCCGTCGGCTAGCAGGCAGGACCCTGGGCGGGCCCGCACCCGGGAGGGTGCGCCCGCCCAGCTGCGGCAGGCCTACTGCAGCAGCTTAAGCGCGGTGTCCCAGTTGAAGCTGGTGGCGGGGTTGGCCGACAGGCCCATGACCAGCAGCTGGATTCCCTCGAGTTCGCGGGCGTGGCGCAGCGCGCCGACGTCGAGCGGCCGCAGCCCGGCCGCGGACACGAATTCCGCCACCCGGGCCTTGGCCTCGGCCGAGTCCCCGGCGATGAAGACATCCAGCGGCTGGCCGGTCACCTGCCCGGCCACCAGGGTGCCCGCGAACGTGGTGTTGAAGGCCTTGACTACATCGCCCCGGGCTATCTTGGCGATCTCCTGGGCGGCAGAGGAGTCCGCCGGGACCACCAGCGAATCGAAGGTCTCGGTGTTGACCGGGTTGGAAATGTCCACGACGGTCTTGCCTGCCAGTGCGTCACCGTAGCCGGCGACCACCTCCTTGGCGGCATCGAGCCATAGGGCCAGCACGACGATGTCCCCGGCGGGGGTTTCCGCCGTCGTGCCGGAGGTGGTGCCGCCGCCGAGCTCCGCGGCGAGCGCGGCTGCCTTGTCCGCGTCCCTGCCGAGGATCTGCAGCGACTTGCCGGCCGCGACCGCCCGGGTGCCGATGCCGCGGGCCATGTTGCCGTAGCCGATGATGGTGATGTCAGCCATGGGACACTCCTGAAACTGGTCGGACAAATTCCGGCCGGATCGGCCGGGCTGCCAGACAGGAATCTAGCCCCGGAAAGTTGAAGGGTCAAGTGATTGTGGCAGAATAGATCCATGACTAGTGCGCGTTGGCTCGATCCGGAGGAGCGGCAAGCCTGGCTGGCCCTGCTGGCCGTCACCACCCTGCTGCCCGGGAACCTGGACGGGGCCCTGCAGCGCGAGGGCAGGTTGACGCTCTTCGACTACAATGTGCTGGCGATGCTGTCCGAGGCCGAGGGCAGGTCGCTGCCGATGAGCGAACTGGCCTCGCGCACCTATGCCTCGCTGTCCAGGCTCTCCCACGTGGTGAAGAAGCTGGAGCAGCGCGGCTGGGTTACCCGCAGCCAGTGCGCCGAGGATGCCCGCGTGACCATGGCCGCTCTTACCGGCGAGGGCTTCGCGGCCATCGAGCAGATGGCGCCGGGCCATGTTGAATCGGTGCGGCAGGCCATCTTCGACGGGCTGGACCGCCGGGACGTGGCGGATCTGGAGCGGATCGGCAAGAGGATCGTGCAACGGCTGGAGCCCTCCAGCTGGGTGCTGCGCGAGCCCCGCATCAACAGCTGACCCGGCCCGGGGTGCTCCGGTCCGGTTTGAACGAAGCGGCGCCGGGTACTAGGATGGAGGGGCGTTGAGTCACGCGACCGAGGTCTTGCCTGCCCTGCAGGATGAGGCCAAGGTTGTATGGCGACCCGGACCTTCACCGTCTTCCACGCGTCGAGGCACTTCGGCTGGATCTCACCCCGCCAGGTTAACCTCCGGAAAGTCGCAGTAATAACGGTGTCAAAACTGGTGGCGGGCGCTGATACGCAGATATCAGAGGCAGCAACAGCGCTGTATCTGCAGTGGCCCGTCAATATTTACTACTACTGGAGGAGAGATCATGGCAGCATACTGCCAGGTGACCGGAGCCAAGCCGGGCTTCGGGCACAGCATTTCGCACTCGCACCGCCGCACCAAGCGCCGGTTCGACCCGAACATTCAGAAGAAGCGCTACTGGGTTCCGTCCCTGCGCCGCAACGTGACGCTGCAGGTTTCCGCCCGCGGCATCAAGACCATCGACGTGCGCGGCATTGAGGCCGTCGTCGCCGAACTGCTCGCGAAGGGTGTGAAGCTCTAGTGGCCAAGGAAAAGGACGTCCGTCCCATCATCAAGCTCAAGTCCACTGCGGGCACCGGCTTCACCTACGTGACGCGGAAGAACCGTCGTAACGATCCGGACCGCCTGGTCCTGAAGAAGTACGACCCGAAGATCCGCAAGCACGTCGAATTCCGAGAGGAGCGCTAAACACATGGCTAAGAAGTCCAAGATTGCTCGCAATGAGCAGCGCAAGCTTGTGGTGGCGCGCTACGCGGAAAAGCGCCTGGAGCTGAAGAAGACCCTGGTTGACGAGAACGCCAGCGACGAGGCCCGCGAAGCCGCCCGCCTGGGCCTGCAGAAGCTGCCCCGCAACGCTTCCCCGGTCCGCCTGCGCAACCGCGACCAGATCGACGGCCGTCCGCGCGGCACCTTCCAGAAGTTCGGCATCTCCCGGGTGCGCTTCCGCACCATGGCGCATGCCGGCGAACTGCCTGGCATCAAGAAGTCCAGCTGGTAGGACCGGCAGGGTTTTCCGCCCACACGCAAAAGGGGGTGGCGGTCTTCGGACCGCCGCCCCCTTTTGCGTACCCGGTACCTGCCGGCCCGCCCGGCAGTGCAAAACAGGCCGGAATCGGCCGAAATCCCCGAAAAGTCGCAGAAATACGCGGGTTTTGCCGGTTTCCGGAGGTTCAAGCTGGTAAGTTTTCGCTCGGAAGCTTTTCACGTTCGTGGAAGGCTCGGACCGATCCCAGCAGTCCAGGAGGACATAAATTGGCTATTAATCGCAGTGAACTCGTTGCCGCGGTCGCGGAGAAGACCGGCAGCAGCCAGACGGCAGTGAACGGTGTCCTGGACGCGGTCTTCGACGTCTTTGCCAACTCCATTGCACAGGGTGAGAAGGTCACCATCCCGGGCTGGATCGCCGTCGAACGCACCGACCGCGCCGCCCGCACCGGCCGCAACCCGCAGACCGGCGAGACCATCCAGATTGCTGCCGGCCACAGCGTGAAGCTGACCGCCGGTTCCAAGCTGAAGGCTGCCGCCACCAAGAAGTAGCCTGACCGGACTTCCGCCCAGGACCGCCCGATTCCCCGGGCGGTCCTGGGTGCTTAACGGCGCTTAACCGTGTTCCCGGCCACCCGATTCGCCCCCGGCCCCGTACAGGCTGGACAATGGATACCGTGGCAGTACCCAAGAACACCCAGACGCCCCCGCGCCCCGGCGGTGCCGGCACGCCAGGCTGGGCCTCCCTCGGGGACGGCGGAATCGGCAGGCTGTGGCTGCTGGGGGGCGCCGCCATCGTTGTCCTGGCCCTGGTGGCGGCACTGGCGTTTTCCGGTGCCGCCGCCGCACGTGCACTGTCCGATCCCGGCGCGCTGACGCGCTGGGCGCTGCCGCTGGCCAAGGCCGCGCACAACCTCTCCGCCGCGGCGGTCATCGGTGCCCTGGTTTTCGCCGTCGGCATCCTGCCGCCGCGGCTGCGCCCGCCGCGCCGCGGTACGGCAGGCAGGGACGGCGACGGCGCGGAGCATCCGGCATTCACCCGCACCATGACGCTGGCCGCCGGTGCGGCGATCGCCTGGACGCTCTCGGCCGTGGCGGTGCTGGTCCTGTCCTTTTCCGACATCGCCGGCCAGCCGCTCAGCGCCGGTCCGTCCTTTACCTCGGCGCTGGTGGGCTTCACGACGGACATTTCCACCGGCCGGGCCTGGCTGTGCGTCACCATCAGCGCCGCCCTCGTCGCCACCCTGGTCTTCGGCCTGCGCTCGGTCGGCGAGCTGGCCGGCACGCTGGCGCTGGCCGTCGCCGGCGGACTGGTGCCGCTGGCGCTGGTCGGACACTCCGCCGGCGGGGCCGACCACTATGGGGCGGTCAATTCCATCGGGCTGCACCTGCTCGGCGTGTGCCTGTGGGTGGGCGGCATCATCGTGCTGGCGGTGATCTCCGGGACGCTGGAAGCCAGGGACATCACCGCCGTGGTGCTCAAACGGTTCTCCGCGCTGGCCGTGTTCAGCTTCTTCCTGGTCTTCCTCTCCGGGCTGGTCAATGCCTCCATCCGGGTCACGTCCCTGGCCCAGCTGGCCACGCCGTACGGGTCGCTGCTGGTCTTCAAGGCCCTGGCCACGCTGCTGCTGGGCATGATCGGCTTCATGCACCGCCGGTGGATCATTCCGCAGCTGGGCAGCAGGTCGGCGGCCCGGGTGCTGTGGCAGCTGGTCGCCGTCGAACTGCTCATCATGGGAGCGGTCTCGGGCGTCGCCGTCGCGCTGTCCCGCACCGCCCCGCCGACGCCGGAGGAACTGCCGCTGGATGCTTCCCCGGCCCGCATCCTCACCGGCTACGACCTGCCGCCGGAGCTGGCCGGCGCCCGCTGGATCACCGAGTGGCGCTGGGACTGGCTCTGGGTGGCCTTCGCGCTCACCGCCGGCACGGCATACCTGCTCTGGGCGATCAAGGTGCGCCGGCGCGGGGATTCCTGGCCGGTGCTGCGGACGGTGAGCTGGCTGGCGGGCCTGGCGGCGCTGACCTACGTCACCTCCGGCGCGCCGGCCGTCTACGGCATGGTGCTGTTCAGCGCCCACATGCTGGACCACATGGCGCTGACCATGGTGGTGCCGCTGTTCCTGGTCCTGGGTGCCCCGGTCACGCTGGCGCTGAAGGCGCTGGCCCCGCGCACCGACGGCAGCCGCGGCCCGCGCGAATGGATCCTGTGGCTGGTGCACTCGAAATACTCCGCCTTCATCACGCATCCGCTGGTGGCGGCCGCGAACTTCGCCGGTTCCATCATCATCTTCTACTACACGCCGATCTTCGGCTTTGCCCTGCGCGAGCACGTGGGCCACGAGCTGATGAACGTGCATTTCCTGCTCACCGGCTATCTGTTCATCCTGTCGATGATCGGCCAGGACCCGGTGCCGCGGCGCGCCCCGTACCCGCTGCGCCTGGTCCTGCTGTTCGCCACCATGGCCTTCCACGCCTTCTTCGGCGTGGCGATGACCAGCTCCACGGCGCTGATCCAGGCCTCCTGGTTCGGCAACATGGGCCGGGACTGGGGGCCCGACGCGCTGGCGGACCAGCAGATCGGCGGCGCCGTGATGTGGGGCATCGGAGAAATCCCCACGGTGTGCGTGGCGATCGGGGTGGCCTACATGTGGTCCCGTTCGGATGCACGTGAAACAAAGCGTAAAGACCGCGCGGCGGACCGGAATAACGACGCCGAACTGTCCGCTTACAACGATATGTTTGCCAGGCTGGCCCGGCAGGACGCACAGCTGGTCCCGCCGGGCAGGCCGCGCGCCGACAGGCCGGCAGCACCGGCGCAGGACGCCGGTCCGGCAGGCACAGAGACAACCGACGAAACCAGCAGTATCCAAGGAGAAACCAGATGACCGAGGCCGCCGAATCCTCCCTTCGCAGCAACTATCGGGTGCGTGCGTCCGAACTGGTGGGCCGCAACTGGCTCAACACGGGCGGCAAACAGCTGGGCTTGGAGGACCTGCGCGGCAAGATCGTGTTGCTCGATTTTTGGACCTTCTGCTGCATCAACTGCCTGCACGTGCTGGACGAGCTGCGCCCGCTGGAGGAGAAGTACCGGGACGTGCTGGTCACCGTGGGCGTGCATTCGCCCAAGTTCGAGCACGAGGCGGACCCGGAGGCCCTGGCCGCCGCCGTCGAGCGCTACGAGATCCACCACCCGGTGCTGGACGATCCGGAGCTTCAGACCTGGCAGGCGTACTCGGCCAGGGCCTGGCCGACGCTGGTGGTGGTGGACCCCGAGGGCTACATTGTGGCGCACCTGTCCGGGGAAGGCCACGCCGGGGGCCTGGAGTCCCTGATCGAGGAACTGGTGGCCGAGCACGAGGCCAGGGGCACGCTGCACCGCGGCGACGGCCCCTACGTGCCCGCCGAATCCAGCGCCGGGGACCTGCGCTTCCCGGGCAAGGTCATCGCGCTGCCGGACGGCGTCGGCTCGGCGGGGCAGACCTTCCTGGTCGGGGACACCGGCCATCACCGGCTGGTGGAACTGGCCCCGGACCTGGCCACCGTGCTCAACGTCTACGGCTCCGGCACCAAGGGCTGGCTGGACGGCGCCGCCGAACAGGCCCGCTTCAACGAGCCGCAGGGCCTGGCCCTGCTGCCCGCGGACGTGCGCGCGGCGGCCGGCTATGACGTCGTTGTTGCCGACTCCGTGAACCACCGCCTGCGCGGGCTGAACCTGGCTACCGGCGCGGTCGGTACCGTGGCAGGCAACGGCGTGCAGCGGCTGCTCGACGCCGGAAACCAGCGGGCCGCCGCCGCCGACGCCCAGGCCGGACCGGGATCCGAGGCGGATGAGGCCGGCGCCGACGAGGACCTGGGCGAGGAACTGGCGGAGGCGATTTCGACGTCGTCCCGCCTGGGTGCCGACCCGCTCGCCGTCTCGCTCAGCTCGCCGTGGGACGTGCTGTGGTCCGCCAGGCTCGGCAAGCTGGTGGTGGCCATGGCCGGCGTGCACCAGATTTTCGTCTTCGACCCGGTGGCCGGCACCGTCGGGATCCTCGCCGGCACCGGGCTGGAGGGCCTGCAGGACGGCGAGGCAACCGCCGCCTGGTTCGCCCAGTCCTCCGGGCTGGCCGAGGACGCCGGCGGCAGCATCTGGGTGGCGGACTCGGAAACCTCCGCCCTGCGGGTGATCTCCTTCGTGGAGGTCCACGGCGAGGAGCGCGTGCAGGTGCACACCGCCATCGGCACCGGACTGTTTGACTTCGGCTTCCGTGACGGGGAGGCCGCCCAGGCGCGCCTGCAGCACCCGTTGGGCGTCACGGTCCTGCCGGACGGCTCCGTGGCCGTGGCGGACACCTACAACGGGGCGGTGCGCCGCTACGACCCGGCCACCCGGACCGTCTCCACGCTGGCCCGCGGCCTGGCCGAACCCTCCGATGTGCTGGTGGATGCCTCGGCTGCCGCCGAGGGCGGGGAGCCGCTGCTGCTGGTGGTGGAGGCCAACAGGCACCAGCTGGTGCGCATCCCGATCCCCAAGGACGCCCTGACCGTGGACGAGGGGGCCGCCCAGACACAGCGGCCCAAGACCGAGGTCCCGGCCGGTCCGCTGGCCCTGACGGTGCGCTTTGCCGCGCCCAAGGGCCAGAAGCTGGACGACCGCTGGGGCGATCCGACGCAGCTGAAGATCTCCGCCTCGCCGGAGAACCTGCTGGTCTCCGGGGCCGGCACCTCCACCGGCCTGGTCCGCGAGCTGGTGCTGGCCGAAGACGTGCCCGAGGGCGTCCTGCACATCACCGCCCGGGCCGCGGCGTGCGACGGCGAACCCGGCGGGGAGATCCCGGACCATGCTGCCTGCCACCTGTACCAGCAGGACTGGGGCATCCCGGTGGTGCTGGGCCAGGGCAGTGCCGAACTGACCCTGGACCTGCGCGGCGTGGACTAGACCCGCCTTGGCGGCGGCGCGGCCGGTTTTATCCGGCCGCGCCGCCGGGTCCGGGCCACGGCCGTTCCGCGGAATCGGTCCACGCAGATAGCCAGGAACCTGCGTGTGTCCGGGGGTGTCCACCACCGCACGGCCGCTCCCGGCGGGCTTTCCCAGGGGCGGCTGCCCATGGACTGGGCCAGGCACCGGAACCTGGAGTCTGCGATAAAGGGGCCGGTGGGTGCTGGACCGGCAGGTGCTGCATGGCAGGGTGCCATGCCCGGGCAGCCGCAATGCCGGCCCCGCGCGGAATTCAGCCGGCCGAGGGGCAGAACCAGCCCGGACACGCCGTGCACCCGGCCGAAAGCCGGACGGACGGAGGGGCACTGCTGCCGGAAGCTGCTGGAAAGCGGCGGCAGGTCAGTAGCTGACCACCGGGGTCAGGGAGACATTGTCGCCGTCGACGTTCAGCCGGCCGGCAAAGTCGAACTGCTGCTCCAGCTCGCGCGGGACGGCCGCCCCGGTGAACAGGTCGATCTCGACCACCTTCAGTTTGGCGGTGCCGGTGAGCGGCTTGACCACCCAGCTGCCCCGGTAGGGTTCGATGGACACCGTCGGATACTTGACGATGTCCCAGTCGATCGTATCGTTCTGGACGCGGTCCAGGGGGAGGCTGAACGGGCATCCGGCCGGCTGCAGCACCTTCTGCTCCGCGCACTTGTCCAGGAACCCCTTGATCTGGCCGGTCGCCTCGTCCACCAGCTTCGGCGTGGGCCGGGTGGCCAGGGAGATCTGCGCTTCCGTCTCGGGATCCTCCACGACGGCTTCCACGGCCGGAGCGGCGAAGTTGCCGCTGGTGTAGTGCGCTTCGAAAACACCCGGGTAGAACGCGGCGAACTTGCCTTTGCCGCCCGGCAACGCCACCCGCATGCCGTTGAGGGAGGCCTCGGTCTCGTTGACCACCTGGACCTCGAGCGTGGGCAACGTCGAGGGCACAAAGGACCAGCGGCTGAAGAAGAGCCAGTTGGTGCCCACCTTCTCCATCTTGAACGTGGTGGTGTGCTCGGTGCCGTTGATCCTGTAGCTGACCGGCACGTCCACGTGGGTGGCGTCCGTCTTGACGGACTCGCCCAGCCGGATGTCTTCCACCCCGGCCACCGACTGTTTCAGCGCCGCACCGTCCAGCATGGCCGCGTTTGCCTCCGGCAGGCTGGCCCGCAGCAGCCCCAGGGCCTTGGAACCTTCGCCGTTCTGCAGGGCCTGGAAATAGTCCCGGACCTGTTGCTGGGGGCCGTAGACCTTGGCGTTGACCACCACAACGGTCAGGGCGCCGGCCGCAATGGTGAGCATCAGGCACAGCAGCCAGATAGCCACGGTCCTGAGCACGGTCGAATTTCCCACCCTAATACGGTACCTGCTCGCCGCGGGGTTGCCTGACCGCGTCCGGCAGGTTACAGCCCGGGCCTGCCTCTGGAGTGGGGCAGCCGGGTCCCTGCGTGGCGCGTCAGCGACACGGGAGGGCCTGCCCCTGGAGTGGGGCAGCCGGGTCCCTGCGTGGCGCGTCAGCGACACGGGAGGGCCTGCCCCAATCCCTTACCGACGGCGCCTGCGGGTGCCGAACAGGCCGCGGACCAGCTCCCGGCCAAAGACCGTGGCAGCCTGCACGGCGATGTCCCTGATGACCTCGGCGGTTTCGTTGTGCCCGGCGGGAGCCTGCGGCCGGCGGGCCCCACCCCGGGAAGCGGGCGGCGGGCCCGGACGCTCCGGGTGC
>NZ_JBHTML010000049.1:0-23110 GCF_042679445.1 Arthrobacter sp. GCM10027362 | reverse complement strand
TCTCGGGCGAAACGAGCGTGGGCAGGTATCCCCTGGAGACGGTGGAGACCATGGCCCGGATCATCGAATCCACCGAGCAGCACGGGCTGGAGCGCATCCCCCCGCTGGGCTCCCGGCCGCGGACGCGGGGCGGGGCAATCACCCGGGCGGCGGTGGAGATCGCCGACCAGCTGGACGCCCGGTACATCTGCGCCTTCACCCAGTCCGGAGACACCGCCCGCCGGCTCGGCAGGTTGCGCCCGGTCAGGCCGCTGATTGCGTTCACGTCGCTCGAAGCTACGCTGAACGTGCTGGCGCTGAGCTGGGGCATCCGCCCCGTCCTGGTCGATTTCGCCGGCCATACCGACAAGATGACCGCCCAGGTGGACCAGTACCTCTTCGATGCCGGCCTGGTGGACCTGGACGACCTGGTGGTCATCGCCGCCGGCTCCCCGCCGGGCACCACCGGGTCCACCAACATGCTCAAGGTCCACCGGGTCGGGGACCTGGCCGACGCCGGGTCCGGCAACCTGCGCCGCCGCGAGAAGGTCGGTCCCTGGCCCGCCGACGCACAACCCTGACCCCCCCTCGGAAAACTGGTCGGCAGATGCCGTGTTTCGGCGGAAACCGGTCAGCAGATGTCCTGCAACAAAAAGCGGCCGGCAGATGCCCCGAATGGGAGCATCTGCCGGCCGCTTCCGTGCGCCCCCGGTTGCTGCGGCCGCCCATTTTCCCCGGGCAGGTGCACCAGCAGCACGTACCGGGTGTGCGCTCGACCAGGGTCCCGACGGCACTCCTGTTGGCGCCGCCGGTGATCGGATCCCCTTCCCAGTGCCCGGGCACGGCCCAGCTTCCGGGCGATCCGGCTCATCCTCCACCCGGCGGCGAGCAGGTCCGCGATCCCCTCCCGCTCCAACACAACCAGGAAGTCCTCCTGCCGCCGTATCTCCTGCCCGAATCTGATTTTCCCGCTACAGACGGCACGGCCGCCGCACTCCCCTTCCTCAAGGGGTGTTGCAGCGAGCGCCAGAACCCCTCCTCCCCGACGGCGGAAACCGGTCAATAGGCATCCTGTTTTCACGAAAAGCGGCCGGCAGATGCCCCGAATGGGAACATCTGCCGGCCACCTCCGTGCGCCCCTGGTTGCTGCTGCCGGCCAATTTTCCCTGAGGAAGGACATCTACTGACCAATTTTTCCCCAGGGGGAGCAGCTACCGGCCAATTTTCGCGTGGGGTGGTGCTCAGGCCTCGCCGCGGCGGATCAGGGCGCCGCCGGGCTGCCGGAAGTCGACTTCCCGGCCGCGCACGAAGGTCCTGCGCACGACGCCGGCCAGCGGCTTGCCATTGTACGGGCTGATCGGGTTCTTGTGATGCAGTTTGTCCACGTCCACCACGAAGCTCTCGTCGGCGGCGAAGACGGCGAAGTCCGCGTCAAAGCCCAGCGCCAGCTGGCCCTTGCGGGTCAGCCGCGCCAGTTGTGCGGGCTTCTGCGACATCCAGGACACGACCTGCTCCAGCGGGATGCCCCGCCGGCGAGCCTCGGTCCAAATCAGCGGCAGTCCCAGCTGCAGTGAGGCCACCCCGCCCCAGGCCACGCCGAAATCGCCGTTCTCCAGGTCCTTCAGGTCCAGGGTGCTCGGGGAATGGTCGGAGACGATGCAGTCGATGATGCCGTCCTCCAGCCCCTTCCAGAGCAGCTCCCGGTTGGAGGCCTCACGGATCGGAGGGCAGCACTTGAACGCCGTCGCACCGTTGGGGATCTCCTCGGCCAGCAGGGTCAGGTAGTGCGGACAGGTTTCCACGGTCAGCCGCACGCCGTCGCGCTTGGCGCTGGCAATCATCGGCAGCGCGTCCGAGGAGGACAGGTGCAGGATGTGAGCCCGCGCCCCGGTCCAACGGGCGCGCTCGATCACCTCGGCAATGGCCACGTTCTCCGCCCCGCGGGGCCGGGAGGCGAGGAACTTCGCATACTGGTCGCCCTCGGCGTGCGGCGCCCGGTCGATGGCGCGGGAGTCCTCGGCATGGACGATCATGAGCGAATCGAAGCCCTTCAGCTCCCCCATGTCCTTTTCCATCTCATCCGCGTCCAGCGGCGGGAACTCGTCCACGCCCGAGTGCAGCAGGAAGCACTTGAAGCCGAAGACGCCCTCGTCATGCAGCGGCCGCAGATCCCCGATATTTCCCGGGACCGCCCCGCCCCAGAAGCCCACGTCCACGAACGCCTGGCCGGCGGCTGCGGCGCGCTTTTCCTCCAGGGCCGGTACATTGACCGTCGGCGGGATGCTGTTCAGGGGCATGTCCAGGATGGTCGTCACCCCGCCGGCTGCGGCGGCGCGGGTGGCGGAGGCGAAGCCCTCCCACTCGGTGCGCCCGGGTTCGTTCACGTGCACGTGGGTGTCCACCAGGCCCGGGATCAGGGTCTCGTCCGCAGCCAGCTCAACGACCTCGCGGCCCGTGAGCCGGTTACCCAGCGGCTCGATGGCCACGATCCGGCCATCGCGGATGCCGACCTCGCGGGCGGTGATGCCCGCCGTCGTTAGGATCCGCCCACCGCGGATCACCAGGTCGAATTCAGGACCTGTCGCTGTTTCGCTCATTCGTTGTCTCCTCTTCGAGCACTTTCGTACGCCTTGCCGCCGGCACCGGTGCCGCTCCCAAGCAGTTGGTGCGCCATCTTCCGGCCGGTCTCTTCCAGCAGGGCCGCAGCACGGGACATGCATACGGCCGGATCGGCCTCCAGGTCGGTCAGGGCGTAGGTGCGCACGAACCCGGCCGCCTCCAGCTGGCTGGAAGCCAGCAGCGTCCGTCCGCAGACTGCCACCACCGGGACCCCGGCCGCGGCAGCCACGGCCGCCACGCCCATTGGCGCCTTGCCCTCCAGCGACTGCAGGTCCAGGCTGCCCTCACCGGTGATGACCAGGGTTGCACCTTCAATCCTGGGCTTCAGCTGCACCATGTCCATGACGACGTCGATGCCGCGGCTGCGCCGGGCGTCCAGGACGGCCAGGGCGGCAAAACCGACGCCGCCGGCCGCCCCGGCGCCGGGTGCGGCGGCGATCTGGCGGACCCGGTCGCCGGCGCCGGCGGCCAGCACGTCCACGAAGCGGGCCACGGCGGCATCGAGTTCGCCGACGTCGGCGGCCGAAGCGCCCTTTTGCGGGCCGAAGACCGCGGCGGCGCCGTTGGGTCCGAGCAGCGGGTTGTCCACATCCGAGGCCAGGATGATCTCGGTCTGTTCCAGGCGCGCGTCCAGCCCCGACAGGTCCACGCAGGCCACGTGCGCCAGGGCGGCCCCGCCCGGCGGCAACTCGCGGCCGGCGGCGTCAAGCAGCCGGACACCCAGGCCCTGCAGCAGCCCGGCACCGCCGTCGGTGCCGGCGCTGCCGCCGACGCCGAGGATGATGCTGGTGCAGCCGGCATCGAGCGCGGCACGTATCAGTTCACCGGTGCCGCGGCTGGTGGCGGTACGGGCCCGCAGCACCCCGCCGGGCAGCACCGCCAGCCCGGAGGCGGCGGCCATCTCGATCACAGCCTGTCGGCCACGGACCGCAAAGCCCGCCGTCAGCGGCTCGCCGGTGGGACCCGCCACGGCGGCCTCGTGCCGGGCATACCCGGCGCCGAAGGCCGCCTCAAGGGTTCCCTCGCCGCCATCGGCCACGGGCACCTTGTCCACCGCGAGGCCCGGAGCCGCGGCCAGCAGCCCCCGTTCCAGCGCGGCGGCCACCTCGGGCGCGGACAGCGAGCCCTTGAACTTGTCCGGGGCGATCACCACGCGCATGGGATCAGTCCAGCAGTGCCGCGATGGCGGTCGGGGCGTCGGCGGCGGAGGCGGCCAGCTCCTCGAACTCGGCCACGTTGTCCAGCTCGGTGCCCATGGAAATGTTGGTCACGCGCTCCAGGATGACCTCCACCACCACCGGGACCTTGAACTCGGCCATGAGGGCCCGGGCCTTGTCGAAGGCGGATGCCAGGTCCTGCGGGTCCTCGACCCGCAGCGCCTTGCAGCCCAGGCCCTCGGCCACCTTGACGTGGTCCACCCCGTAGCCGTTGGTCTCGGGGGAGTTGACGTTCTCGAAGGCGAGCGAGACGTGGTAGTCCATTTCGAACCCGCGCTGGGACTGGCGGATCAGGCCCAGGTAGGAGTTGTTCACCACCACGTGGATGTAGGGCAGCTGGAACTGTGCGCCGACCGCCAGTTCTTCGATCATGAACTGGAAGTCGTAGTCGCCGGACAGCGCCACGACGGTCTCGCCGGGCTTGCCGCGCACGACGCCGAGGGCGGCCGGGCCGGTCCAGCCCAGCGGGCCGGCCTGGCCGGCGTTGATCCACTTGCGCGGGCCGAACACGTGCAGCAGCTGGGCACCGGCGATCTGCGATAGCCCGATGGTGGACACGTAGGTGGTCTCCGGGCCGAAGGCCTTGTTCATCTCCTCGTACACGCGCTGCGGCTTGATCGGCACGTTGTCGAAGTGCGTCCTGCGCTGCATGCGACCGCGTTTTTCCTGCGCCGACCGGGCCCAGGCGGAGTAGTCCGGCAGCGTGCCCGCGGCCTGCCGCTCCCTGGCCACCTCGATGAGGGCATCGAGGGCGTGGCCGGCATCGGAGACGATCCCGAAATCGGGCGAGAACACGCGGCCGATCTGGGTCGGCTCGATGTCCACGTGCACGAACGTGCGGCCGGCGGTGTACTTCTCGATCGAGCCGGTGTGGCGGTTGGCCCAGCGGTTGCCGATGCCGATCACGAAGTCGGACTCGAGGAACGTCGCGTTGGCGTACTTGTGGCTCGTCTGCAGACCCACCATGCCGGCGGTCAGCCGGTGGTCGTCCGGGATGGCGCCCCAGCCCATCAGCGTCGGGACCACCGGCACGTTGAGAATCTCGGCCAGTTCCACGAGCCGGTCGGCGGCGTCGGCGTTGATGATGCCGCCGCCGGCGACGATGAGCGGCCGCTGCGAAGCCGTGAGCATGTCCAGGGCCTTCCGGGCCTGCCGGCGCGTGGCCCGCGGCTTCTCCACGGGCAAGGGCTCGTAGGCGTCGATGTCGAAGTCGATCTGAGCCATCTGCACGTCGAACGGCAGGTCCAGCAGCACCGGGCCGGGACGGCCGGAGCGCATCAGCTGGAAGGCCTTCTGCACCGCGCCGGGCACCTGTCCCGGCTCGAGGATGGTCATCGCCATCTTGGTCAGCGGCTTGGCGATGGACTCAATGTCCACGGCCTGGAAGTCCTCCTTGTGCAGCTTGGCGACCGGGGCCTGCCCGGTGAAGCACAGCATCGGGATGGAATCGGCCTGCGCGGCGTAGAGTCCGGTGATCATGTCCGTGCCGGCGGGGCCGGAGGTGCCCAGGCACACGCCGATATTGCCGGCCTTGGCCCGGGAGTAGCCGTCGGCCATGTGCGAGGCGCCCTCCACATGGCGGGCCAGCGTGTGGCGGATGCCGCCGTGGGCCTTCATGGCCGAGTACAGCGGGTTGATCGCGGCGCCGGGCAGGCCGAAGGCCTCGGTGGAGCCCTCCTTCTCCAGGATGGCCACAATCGCGTCGACAGTGCGCATCTTTGCCATGTCGAAAGCTCCTTACAAAGTCGGTGGGGTTACTGCTTGCCGGAGAGCTCGTTGGTGAGCTTGAAAAGACCCGAGTGGTCGAGGCCGCCGTCGCCGCGGGCAACGAGGGCGGAGACGAGCTGGGCAACGGCCGCGCCGAGCGGGACGACGACGCCGGCCTCGCGGGCGGCGGAGGTCACGATGCCCAGATCCTTGTTATGCAGGGCGAGGCGGAAGCCCGGGTCGAAGTTGCGCTCAAGCATCTTCCGGCCCTTCTGGTCCAGGACCTTGGAGCCGGCGAGGCCGCCGCCGAGGACCTTGAGCGCGGCATCGGTGTCGACGCCGTAGGCCTCCAGGAACACAATGGCCTCGGAGAGCGCCTGGATGTTGACGGCGACAATGAGCTGGTTGGCGGCCTTCACGGTCTGTCCGGAACCGGCGGGCCCCACGTGCACGATGGTCTTCCCGACAGCCTCCAGCACGGGACGGGCGGCCTCGAAGTCCGCGGCCTCGCCGCCGACCATGATGGAGAGCACCGCGTCGATCGCACCCTGCTCGCCGCCGGAGACCGGAGCGTCGAGCGGGCGGATGCCGGCGGCCCTGGCGTCCCCGGCCAGGCGCTTGGCCACATCCGGGCGGATGCTGCTGGCGTCGATCCACAGGGCGCCCTGCTTCGCATGGGCGAAGACGCCGTCCGGGCCGCTGACCACGCCTTCGACGTCCGGGGAGTCCGGCACCATGGTGATGACGACGTCGGCGTCCTTGACCGCCTCGGCGATGCTGGCCGCGCCGCGGCCGCCTTCGGAGGCCAGCTTGTTGATCTTGTCCTCGCTGCGGTTGTAGCCGGTGACCGTGTGGCCGGCCTTGACCAGGTTGACGGCCATCGGCAGGCCCATGATTCCGAGTCCGATCACTGCGATGTTGCTCATGATGTGTCCTTTGCTGAAGTCTGTTCGGTGCTGGTGGACTGTCGGGCGGTCTTAGCGTGCGTCGCTGCGTTCGCGGACGGCCCAGGCGAAGGCTTCGGCCTGCGGAGCCTTGTATTCCAGGCCGATGCAGCCTTCGTAGCCGAGTTCGCGGGAGCGGGTGATCCATTCGTCCAGCGGCAGCTGCCCGGATCCCGGGGCGCCGCGGCCCGGGTTGTCGGCTATCTGGATGTGGCCGAAGTCCTTGGCGTGGTTCTCGATCACGGCTTCGACATCGTCGCCGTTGACGGCCAGATGGTAGAAGTCCGCCAGCAGCTTGATGTTCCGCGCGCCGGAGGCGGCCCGGACCCGGTCGATCACCGCGAGCGCGTCCGCGGCGGTCAGCAGCGGGTAGGCCGGGGCGCCGGAGACCGGCTCGAGCAGCACGGTGCCGCCGATCCGGGCCACGCCCTCGGCCGCGGCGGCCAGGTTCTTCACGGCCAGCTCGTCCTGCTCCTCGGGCGTGCAGCCGTCCTGGCGGTTGCCGTAGAGGGCGTTGAAGGCCTTGCAGCCAAGGCGTTCGCCGATGCCGGCGACGACGTCGATGTTGTCCTTGAACTCGGAGCAGCGGCCCTTCCAGGACACCAGTCCGCGGTCGCCGGCCGGCATGTCGCCGGCATTGAAGTTCAACCCGGTCAGCTGCACGCCGGCGTCGGTGATGGCCCGCTCGAAGGCGGCAACATCCCTGTCGGCCGGCACCGACTCGGCGAAGGGCCACCAGAACTCCACGTTGTCGAAGCCGGCCGCCTTGGCCGCCGCCGGGCGCTCCCACAGCGGCAGCTCGGTCAGGAGGATGGAGCAGTTCACGGTGTATGACATGAGGTTTCCCATCTGGACGGCAATCCCGGACCAACGGTTCCGGCACCTGCAGTCCTTATCACTGTTCCGCCCTACAGTTATTTCATATTGCGGAAGTTTTATTCTGCTTTATGAAAAGTCTAGAAGGTGGCCCACCCCACTGTCAACGACAGGGGACAGAGGTTTTTCCATCAGACGGAAATCATATTCCCTCTTGTGGAAGACTGTGACGTGAATTACAGTGGGTGCACATTCCATGCGGCGGGCCCCGCCCCGAGGCACCGCCTTCGGCACTTCCGCGGCCGCCGGACCGCATCTGCCGGCGTTTACCACCGCCGGTCCCCACCGGCAGAATCGGGGCCCGAAATGCCTGAACCACCAGCAAAGCCGCCCCGCCAGAGTGATCGGAAAGCCCCACCATGAATGCAGTCCCCGAAGCGACCGTCGTCGACAACGCCGTCGACCTCCACCCGCCGGCCGCAGGCGGCACCGGCCATGACAGGCCGCCGGCCGGGCTCAGCCCCCGGCTCTACAACCAGGACCTCGCCCCCACCCAGCAGCAGGGACGGCGCTGGACCGCCTACAGCATCTTCACCCTCTGGGCGAACGACGTGCACAGCCTGGGCAATTACGCCTTCGCCATCGGCCTCTTCGCCCTCGGCCTCGGCGGGTGGCAGATCCTGCTCGCCCTCGGCGTCGGAGCAGTCCTGCTCTTCCTGCTGCTCAGCCTCTCCGGCTACATGGGCTTCAAAACAGGGGTGCCGTTCCCGGTGATGAGCCGGATTGCCTTCGGCATCCACGGCGCCCAGATCGCCGCCCTTGCCCGCGGCGGAGTCGCCATCGCATGGTTCGGCATCCAGACTTATCTGGCCTCCGTCGTCTTCCGGGTCATGATCACCGCACTGGTTCCCGCGCTGGCAGACCTGGATACCAACAACATCCTCGGCCTTTCCACGCTGGGCTGGTTCTCCTTCGTGCTGCTCTGGATTGTCCAGGTCATCATTGTCAGTTATGGCATGGAGATGATCCGCAAATACGAGGCTTTCGCCGGTCCGATCATCCTGGCGACCATGGCCGCCATCGCCATCTGGATGTTCATGCAGGCAGGTGCTTCCATCGCCTGGTCCACGAACAACAGCCTCACCGGCATGCACATGTGGCTGACCATCCTGGGCGGCGGTGCCCTGTGGGTTTCCATCTACGGCACCTTCGTCCTGAACTTCTGTGATTTCACCCGCTCGTCCAAGACCCGGAAATCCATCATCCGCGGCAACTTCTGGGGCATCCCCATTAACATGCTGGTCTTCGGCGCCATCGTCGTCGTGCTGGCCGGTGCCCAGTTCAAGATCAACGGCACCATCATCGAAAGCCCCTCGGACATCGTCCAGACCATCCCCAACACCCTGCTGCTCGTGCTGGCCTGCCTGGCCCTGCTCGTGCTGACCATCGCCGTGAACCTGATGGCCAACTTCGTGGCTCCCATCTACGCCCTGACGAACCTGTTCCCGCGCCGGCTGAACTTCCGCCGGGCAGGCATCGTCAGCGCCGTCATCGGCCTGGTCATCCTGCCGTGGAACCTCTACAACAACCCGCTGGTCATCGTCTATTTCCTCGGCGGACTCGGTGCCCTGCTCGGCCCGCTGTTCGGCGTCATCATGGCCGACTACTGGCTGATCCGCCGCACCAAGGTCAACGTCCCGGATCTGTACCGCGACCGCCCCTCCGCCACGTACTACTACAAGTCGGGCGTCAACCCGCGCGCCATCGCCGCACTGGTTCCCGCTGCCATCATCGCCATCGTGATCGCCTTCGTCCCGGCCTTCGAGGCGGCATCGTCCTTCTCCTGGTTCTTCGGTGCCGGCATCGCCGCGGCGGTCTACTGCCTCATCGCCGACCGCAAGCAGCACTTCCAGGACGTTTCGGGCGAGCCCATCGCGGTCCCGAGCGCCCACTAACCCCCGCCACGCCGTCGAAAGCAAAGAAACCATGCGCATCCTCGTCGTCAACGTCAACACCACCCGGTCCATGACGGACGCCATCGGCGCCTCCGCCCGGGCAGCCGCGTCCGAAGGAACCGAAATCGTCGCCCTGACCCCGCGGTTCGGAGCCGACTCCTGCGAAGGCAACTTCGAAAGCTATCTTGCCGCGATCGCCGTGATGGACAAGGTGCTCTCCTACCCGGAACCGTTCGACGCCGTCATCCAGGCCGGCTACGGCGAGCACGGCCGCGAAGGCCTGCAGGAACTCCTGGATGTCCCCGTGGTCGATATCACCGAGGCCGCCGCCAGCACCGCCATGTTCCTGGGCCACAAGTACTCGGTGGTCACCACGCTGGACCGCACCGTTCCACTGATCGAGGACAGGCTGAAGCTGGCCGGCCTCGATGACCGGTGTGCCTCGGTGCGCGCCAGCGGTCTCGGCGTCCTGGAACTCGAGGAGGACCCGGACCGTGCCGTGCAGGCCATTGCCGGACAGGCCGAACGCGCGGTCCGGGAGGACAAAGCCGAGGTGATCTGCCTGGGCTGCGGCGGCATGGCCGGCCTTGAGGAGCAAGTCAGCGCCCGGACCGGGGTGCCGATCGTCGACGGCGTACGGGCCGCCGTCGCCATTGCCGAGTCCCTGGTCCGACTGGGACTGGCCACCTCCAAGGTCCGCACCTACGCCCCGCCCCGGCCGAAAACGATACTGGGCTGGCCGCTGAACCCGGACGAAACCCGGCCGCACCCGGCCGGAATCGGCGCAAGGGCCAGGCCCGGGGCCTGACCGCAGGGCGACCTGCGCCGGAAGATCCCGACCGACGGGGAACTATCCCCAGCGGCCGGGATCTTCCGCGTCCACCCGCCGCCCGGCGGTTCCTTGATGCCCGCCAAGCTTCTGTTATCCTGCGGCGCCGTGACCCATCGATTTTCCCTGTGACCCGGACTTTTCCGGCTTCCGGCCGCTCCGGCGCGGAGCGGTGATTCAGCATGCCTTGGCAGGGAACCGGGCAATGGTTTCCCTCCTTCCGGTCCCGGAAGGCACCGCCTCCTGGCGCACCCTTTGGCCAGCCTGGATGACGGCCGGCAGGCTGCGCCAACTGCTTCACCCTGTGCTGCACCGCCTTCGGCTTCTCCCGGTCCGTCGAATCTGCCATCGACAAGCCGGCAGGTTCGCCCGCTTCGACGCCCTAACTCGCCCCGGGCCGGGTCAACGCGGCCCGGGGCGATGCCGCAACGCGGCTGCCCTGCGGGCCGGGGGCCCTGCGCACGGGCACAGCCAGGACCCATTTGCCATACCTAGATCTGCAAGGTTTAATGCCTTGTAGATCTAGGTATAGGAGGCGCGGTGCGCATTGAGAAGGATCTGGTGGCCGCCGCGGCCACCCCGCTCGTGCTGGGGATCCTGGCGGAAGGCGACCTGTACGGTTATGCGATCCTCAAGCGCGTGGGGGAGCTGTCCGGCGGACGCATGCAGTGGACCGACGGGATGCTCTACCCGCTGCTGCACCGACTCGAGCGGCTCGGCTACGTCTCGTCGTCGTGGGGTACGTCCGAGGCCGGGCGCCGGCGCAAGCATTACTCGATCACTCCGGCGGGCCGGGAGGCGCTCGCCGACCGGCAGGAGCAGTGGAACGTCGTGGCCGGGGCGCTGCGGCAGGTGTGGCAGGCCGCCCAGCGGCCGCCCGCCGCGGCCGAAGGGTGGGCGTGATGGAGCTGCACACGGAGCTGGAGGCCCATATCGGCCGGTGGCGCGGGTACGTCCAGCGGCGCCAGGCGATCTCCCCGGCCGATATTGACGAGCTGGAGGACCACCTGCGCGGGCAGGTCGCCGACCTGCAGGCGGCCGGGCTCGACGACGAGGAGGCCTTCCTCGTCGCGATCAAGCGCCTGGGCAGCCTCGACGCCGTCTCGCGCGAATTCGCCCGCGAGCACTCCGACCGGCTGTGGAAGCAGCTCGTGCTCGTCCCGGAGGGCGACGCCGGCGCGCCCCCGTGGCGGGAGCTGGCGGTCGTCCTCGCACTCGGCGCCGGGGCGGGCCTGGCGGTCAAGGCCGGCCTGGCCTGGCTCGACGGCGCGGTGCTGGCGCGCAACCTCGGCCTGCTCGTCTTCCCGTTCCTTGCCGGGTACTTCGCGTGGAAGCGCCGGCTTACCGCAGCCATGGCGGCGGCGCTGTCCGTCCCGTTCGCGGTGCTGGCGGTCCTGCTCAACGCCTATCCGTTCGCCGCCGGCGGGTCCACCGGGGTGCTCGCCGCGCTGCACGCCCCGGTCGTGCTGTGGCTGCTGGCCGGGGTGGCCTACGTCGGGGGCAGGTGGCGCTCCGATGGCCGGCGCATGGATTTCGTCCGGTTCACCGGCGAACTGGCAATCTACTACACGCTCCTGGCCCTCGGCGGCGCCGTCCTGACCGGGCTCACGTTCGCGGTGCTCCAGGTTGCCGGCACCGATCTGGAGCCGGTGCTGGAAAACTGGATCCTGCCGTTCGCCGTCCCGGGGGCGCTAATCGTGGCCGCGTGGCTGGTCGAGGCCAAGCAGAATGTCGTCGAGAACATCGCCCCCGTCCTCACGCGCGTCTTCACGCCCCTGACGATTGCCATGCTGCTGGCCCTGCTGGCCGTCCTCGCAGCCGCGGGCGGCCTCGCCGAGGTCGACCGCGACCTGCTCATCCTCATGGATGCGATCCTCGTCCTCGTCCTGTGCCTGCTGCTCTACTCGATTTCCGCCCGCGACCCGCTCGCGCCGCCCGGCCTGTTCGATGCCCTGCAGCTGGTCCTCGTCGCCGCGGCCTTCGCGGTCGATGCGGTGATGCTGACCGCCATGCTGACCCGGATCGCCGAATTCGGCTTCAGTCCCAACAAGATCGCCGCGCTCGGCCTGAACCTGCTGCTGCTGGTGCACCTGGTCCGGGCGGCCTGGCTCACCGCCGGGTTCCTGCGCGGACGGTGCCGGTTTACCGCGCTCGAGCGCTGGCAGACCCGGTACCTGCCGGTCTACGGCGTCTGGGCCGCCGTCGTCGTTGCGGTCTTCCCGCCCGCCTTCGGCTTCGCCTGAGCGGGCGGCCGCGGCCCGGACACGGCTCCGCCCCGATCCTTGTGCAGGCCCGGGGCGGAGCGGTTTGCGGGCGAGGTCAGAGCCGGATCTGGCGGTTGACGTCCTTGTACAGCAGGTACCGGAAGTTGCCCGGCCCGCCGGCGTAGCAGGCCTGCGGGCAGAAGGCGCGCAGCGACATGTAGTCGCCTTCCTGGACCTCCACCCAGTCGCCGTTGAGGCGGTAGACGGCCTTGCCTTCGAGCACGTACAGGCCGTGTTCCATCACGTGCGTTTCGGCAAACGGGATCGAGGCGCCCGGCTCGAAGGTGACGATGTTGATGTGCATGTCGTAGGCCAAATCGTCCACCGGCAGCATCCGGGTGGTGCGCCACTTGTTGTCCGTGTCCGGCATCGGGTGCGGCTCGAGCTCCTGCTCGTTGCCGAACACCGGCTTGGCGGTATAGCCCTCGAGCGGCTCGTACGCCTTGCGGATCCAGTGGAACTTCGCCGCGACCTGGCCGTCGTTCCTGACCTGCCAGGCCACACCGGCCGGGGCGTAGGCGAAGCCGCCGGGCGCCAGGATCCGGGTCTCGCCGTCGATGGTGACGGTCAGTTCGCCGGCGACCACGAAGACGAAGCCCTCGACCGTCGCCTGCGCCTCCGGCTTCGCCGAACCGCCGCCGGGGGCGGTCTCCATCAGGTACTGCGCGAAGGTGGTGGCCCCGCCGGCGACCGGCCGGTTCAGGATCCATACCGCGGTCCGGTCCCAGTCCGGCAGCACGGACGTGACGATATCGCGCAGCACCCCGCGCGGGATCACCGTGTAGGCCTCGGTGACGATCGCCCGGTCGGTGAGCAGGTCCGTCTGCGGCGGCAGGCCGGCCGGGTTGGCGTAGTAGCGGGCAGTGCTCATTCGGGGTCCTTCCCGGTGGTGGCGGATGTGGTGGTGTGCGGCCGGGCCAGCGCCGCCAGGGTGTCGGCCGGGACCTCGGCCAGGGCGGTGAACTCGGCTTCGTCCAGCGCCCCGCAGGCCAGCCCGCGCTGGATGAAGCGGGCCAGCGCACGGGCGGTGGCCGGCTCGTCCAGGATGGCGCTGTCCACCTTGTGCACGTAATTCTTCAGCCGGGCCGCCGCCGGGGCAAACCCGTCCCGGTAGAAGGCGTAGGTGGCCAGGTACCGGGTGGGCAGCTGCGCCGGGTGCAGGTCCCAGCCCTGGTAGATGCCGCGTTCCAGGTGGCGCCGGACCAGCCGGGCATGCAGGGCCCAGGCCCGCGCCACGTGCTCCGCACCGCCGACCGGGAGGATATTGGTGGAGCCGTCCGAGATCCGCACTCCGGTGCCGGCTACGGCCACCTGCATCACGGCCTTGGCGTGGTCGGCGGCCGGATGCTCCATCGACTGGTACTGTGCGGCAATGCCCAGCGAGGCGCTGTAGTCGTAGGTGCCGTAGTGCAGCGAGCTGACCCGGCCGTCCGCGGCATGGATCAGCCGGGCCGCCGGCACGGTGCCGTCCGCGGCCAGGATCAGCTGCGGGGTCTCCACCTGTACCTCGAAGCGCAGCCGGCCGGCGGGCAGGTTGTGGACCCGCTCGAGCTGTCCGCAGGCGTAGGCCATCGCTTCGACCTGGGCCACCGTGGTGACCTTGGGCAGCGTCAATACCAGTCCCTCGGGCAGGCCCTGCTCCCCCGCGCGCTCGAGCAGGCTGCCCAGGAACAAATCCAGGGTGCGCAGCCCGCGGGCCCGGGTGGGCGCCTCAAAGCACTTGAAGCGGATGCCGATGAACGGCGGGGCGGTCCCGGCGGCCGCGGCCCGGGCCACGGCCGCTCCGGCGGCGAGCGCGTCGGCGTCTTCCCGCTCGTTGCCGCGGTCCCCGTAGCCGTCCTCGAAATCCAGGCGCAGGTCCTCGACCGGTTCGGTTTCCAGCTTGCGGCGGACCAGCTCGGCCAGCCGGGGCGCCCCGGCCAGGCCGAGCGTGGCGGCGAGCTGCTCGAGCCCGGTGTGCTCCTTGACCGCGGCCAGCGCGTCGGCGCCCCAGCGGGCGGGAAGGTCCGGATCGAACGTGTCCGCCGGCACGTACACCGTGTGCACCGGCTGGCGCCCGGCATCCTCGCCCGGGTAGGCTGCGGCGAGCAGGGCGTCGGTGGCCGCCAGGTCGGTGTCGATCCTGGCCGCCACTTCGGGGCCGAAGGCCTGGACCGGCGCCATCAGGACACCAGCTCGTAGGCCGGCAGGGTCAAGAAGTCCACGAACGGCCCGTCGCCGATGGTCAGGTCGGCGATCAACTTGCCGGCCGGTTCGTAGTACTTGGCGAAAGCCTGCTCGTCGCCGACCTCGCCGCGCAGCCGCTCGACCTCCTCGGCCAGGATGCGCCCGGCCAGGTCGCGCGTGGCGGTGTTGCCGGTGTCGGCGTAGCGGACCTGGTTGTGGATTTGCTGCCAAACCTGGGTGCGGGAGATCTCGGCGGTGGCGGCGTCCTCCATCAGGTTGTGGATGGCCACGGCGCCGTTGCCGGAGAGCCAGACGGCGGTGTAGGCCACGGCCACGTACAGGTTCGACCGCAGGCCGGCCTCGGTCACCTCGCCCGCGGCGGAGGAAACGTCGAGCAGCTGCGCGGCGGTGACCTGCACGTCCTCGCGCAGCCGGTCCACCTGGTTCGGCCTGTCCCCCAGCACCTCGTCGAAGACTTCGCGGCAGGTGGCCACCAGGTCCGGGTGCGCCACCCAGGAGCCGTCGAAGCCGTCGGTGGCTTCGCGCTTCTTGTCCGCGCGGACCTTTTCCACCGCCTGGGCGGTGATTTCCGGTTCCTTGCGGTTGGGGATGAAGGCGGCCATCCCGCCCATGGCGAAGGCGCCGCGGCGGTGGCAGGTCTTCACCAGCAGTTCGGTGTAGGCGCGCATGAACGGGGCGGTCATGGACACGCTGGCCCGGTCCGGCATCACAAAGGCTTCCCCGGACTCACGGAAGTACTTGATGATACTGAACAGGTAGTCCCAGCGGCCGGCGTTCAGCCCGGAGGCATGCTCGCGCAGCTCGTAGAGGATCTCCTCCATCTGGAACGCGGCCGGGATGGTTTCGATCAGCACGGTGGCGCGGATGGTGCCCTGCGGGATCCCGAGTTCGTCCTGGGCGAAGACGAAGATGTCGTTCCACAGCCTGGCTTCCAGGTGGTTTTCCATCTTGGGCAGGTAGTAGAACGGGCCCTCGCCGGTGGCGGCCAGCTGGACCGCGTTGTGGAAGAAGTGCAGGCCGAAGTCCACCAGGGCGCCCACGGCCGGGGCACCGTCGATGAGGAGGTTCTTTTCCGGCAGGTGCCAGCCGCGCGGGCGCACCACCACGGTGGTCAGCGGGATGTCCGTGCGCAGCGTGTAGTCCCTGCCCTCGGGCGAGGTGTAGGCCAGGTCCCCGCGGGCGGCGCCGGAGAGGTTCAGCTGCGCGTCGATGACGTTGTGCCAGGTCGGCGCGCTGGCATCCTCAAGGTCCGCCAGCCAGACCTTGGCGCCGGAGTTCAGGGCGTTGATGGCCATCTTCACCGGCGAAGCCGGGCCGGTCATCTCCACGCGGCGGTCGCGCAGCCTCTCCGGCGCCGGGGCCACCTGCCAGTCGCCCTCGCGAACGTGGCGGGTTTCGGGCAGGAAGTCCAGGGTGCCGGCGGCCGCGGCCTGACGGCGGGCGGTCACGCGCTCGGCCAGCAGCTCGTCGCGGGTGGCGGCGAACTTGCGGTGCAGCTGCTCGACGAAATCCAGGGCCGCCGGGGTCAGGATCTTCTCCGCGCCGGCCACCGGCTGCGGATCGGTCAGGGTCAGTGCCATTGTGGTCCTCGCTTCGGGGTCAGTTGGTGCGGGCGGCGGCGGCGACGGCGGCGGCCACTTCGGCGGCGACGTGCGGATCGAACACGCTCGGGATGATGAAGCTGGCGTTGAGCTCCTCGTCCGAAACGCGCCGGGCGATGGCGTCGGCCGCGGCCACCAGCATGGCGTCGGTGATGTCCGCGGCCCCGGCGTCGAGCAGGCCCCGGAAGAAGCCGGGGAAGGCCAGCACGTTGTTGATCTGGTTCGGGAAGTCGCTGCGGCCGGTGGCGACAACGGCGGCGTGCTTCGCGGCGGCGACCGGGTCCACCTCCGGGTCCGGGTTGGCCATGGCGAAGACAATGGCGTCCTCGGCCATGGCCGCCACCTGGGCCTCGCCGAGGATGTTCGGACCGCTGACGCCGATGAAGACGTCCGCGCCGGCCACGGCATCGTGCAGGGAACCGGAGAAGTTCTCCGGGTTGGTGTTCGCGGCCAGCCAGGCCCGGTGCGGGTCGGCGTAGTCCTCGTTGCGGTGGATCGCCCCGCTGCGCCCGCAGGCAATGATGTTCAGCGCACCCTGGGCCTTGAGCAGCTGGATGATGGCGTTGCCGGCCGCGCCGACCCCGGCGACGACGATCTTCACGTCCTCGATCTTCTTGTTGACCACCTTCAGCGCGTTCTGCAGCGCAGCCAGGGTCACGATGGCGGTGCCGTGCTGGTCGTCGTGGAAGACCGGGATGTCCAGCTCCTCGCGCAGCCGGCGCTCGATCTCGAAGCAGCGCGGGGCGGCGATGTCCTCGAGGTTCACCCCGCCGTAGACCGGTGCGAGCGCCTTGACGATCCGGATGATCTCCTCGGTGTCCTGGGTGTCCAGGCAGACCGGCCAGGCGTCCACGCCGGCGAACTGCTTGAACAGCGCGGCCTTGCCCTCCATCACCGGCAGCGCGGCGGCCGGGCCGATG
The DNA here is from genome assembly GCF_042679445.1 of Arthrobacter sp. GCM10027362. Lineage (NCBI taxonomy): Bacteria > Bacillati > Actinomycetota > Actinomycetes > Micrococcales > Micrococcaceae > Arthrobacter > Arthrobacter sp. GCM10027362. The sequence continues at coordinate 6,072 of NZ_JBHTML010000049.1, read as the reverse complement.
TTGCCCAGGCCCAGCACGGCGGAGCCGTCGGTGACCACGGCAATGGTATTGCGCTTGACGGTCAGCCGGCGGGCGTCGTCGGGATTGGCGGCGATCGCCTGGCAGACGCGGGCGACGCCGGGGGTGTAGGCGCGGGAGAGGTCGTCGCGGTTGCGCAGTGCCACCTTGGGGACGACCTCGAGCTTGCCGCCCAAGTGCATCAGGAAGGTGCGGTCGCTTACCTTGCGCACGCTCACGCCGTCGAGCGCCTCAAGCGCATCGCGGACCCGGTCCGAGTGCCCGGCGTCGGTGGTATTGCAGCTGATGTCCACGATCAGGTGCTGGTGCGTGGATTCGACCACGTCCAGCGCGGTCACCGCGGCTCCGGCCGCGCCGACGGCGGCGGCCAGCTCGCTGGTGACGGTGAAGTTGACCGGAGTCTGCACGCGCAGGGTGATCGAATACCCGGGGCTGGGGACCGCCATAGTTCCTCCTGGATAGGGCTGGACCGGCGCCGGCCGGACCGGCGCCAAATGAAATTCGTTTTCCGTATTATGGATATTATTATCTGGGATGCGGAAAGGCAACCTGTCTGCGAGATATTTTTCTCGGAATGCGAAAACCGCATCCTCCGTGCGGTACCGTGGAAATACAAGGCCCGGTACGGCCTTTCCGCCGCTGGCCGGCAGACCTGCGCGGTTCCGCGGCCAAACCCATCGAGAGTGAGTTTCCATGGCAGAAAAAGCCTCCGGAGGCGTCCAGTCCGTTGAGCGGGCGTTCGAGCTCCTTGAACTGATTACCCAGGCCGGCGGCCAGGTCACCCTCAGCGAGCTGTCCTCCGTCACCACGCTGCCGCTACCGACGATCCACCGGCTGCTGCGCACCCTGGTCTCGCTCGGCTACGTCCGCCAGCTGCCCAACCGCCGCTACGCCCTCGGTCCGAGCCTGATCCGCCTCGGCGAGGTGGCCAACAAACAGCTGGGCGCGGTGGCCCGGCCGTATCTGAAAGACCTGGTGGACACCCTGGGCGAATCGGCCAACATGGCCCTGCTGGACTCGGACATGGTGGTCTACGTCGCCCAAGTCCCCTCGCCGCACTCGATGCGCATGTTCACCGAGGTGGGCCGCCGCGCCCACACCCACGACACCGGTGTCGGCAAGGCCATCCTGGCCCAGCTGGACCCGGCCACGGTCAGGGGCATTGTCACCGGCGCGGGCATGCCGACGCCGACGCCGAAGAGCATCGGCAACCTGAAGGACCTGGAGGCCGAGCTGGACCGCATCCGCGAGCGCGGCTACTCGGTCGACGAAGAGGAACAGGAAATCGGCGTCCGCTGCTTCGCCATGGCCGTGCCCGAGGCGCCGACGCCGATGGCCATCTCCGTCTCCGGCCCGGTCTCCCGGGTGGATGCAGCCTTCGCCGAACGGGCCATACCGCTGCTGCGCGAGGCCGCGGACAGGATTTCCAAAGAACTGAACGCCGCCAGCTAAACCAGCTGAAAACCGCAAGACGGCCGGCCTGCAGCATGTCCGCTGCGGGCCGGCCGTTGTGTCGGCGGAGCCCCGCCAATCTCGTCAGTCTTTGCCCGGGGCCATGCCTTCGGGGTTCCCCGCAGCCGGGGCGGACGGCCCGGAGGCGAGCGCGCCGCCCTCGCGTTCCCCGGGGTCCTCGCATTCCTCGCAGATCCGCTTGACGTCCTCGACGCAGGTGATTTCACCGCTGTCGAGCTTTTCCTGGACCAGCCGGTACTGGCGCTCGTTGACCATCGGGACCTCCTGGCCGTGGGCGTCCATGAGCCTGCCGCCTTCGAAGTAGTCGCCTTCCTGCAGGCCCTTGAGCTCCCAGTTCCGGACCAGACGGGGCGGACTCGCGGCCATGACCGAGGAACCCCTGCGGTTGCCGCGCTTGAACTCGTTGAAGAGCAGGTTCAGCAGCACCGCCATCACGGCCGCCGAACTGATGCCGGAGTGGAAGATGGTGGCGAACCAGGCCGGGAACGCGTCGTAGAACTCGGGCTTGACCACCGGGACCAGGCCGAAGGCCAGCGAGGCGGCCACGATGACCAGGTTCATGTTGTCCTTGTACTTGACCTTGGACAGCGTCCGGATGCCGCTGGCGGCCACGGTGCCGAAGAGCACGATGCCGGCTCCGCCGAGCACCGGGGTCGGGACGGCGGCCACCACGCGGCCCAGCACCGGCAGCAGGCCGAGGATGACCAGGATGGCGCCGCCGGCGGTGACCACAAAGCGGCTCCTGATGCCGGTAATCGCCACCAGCCCCACGTTCTGGGCGAAGGCGCTCTGGGTGAAGGTGTTGAAGACCGGAGCGATGGCGCTGGAGGCCATGTCCGCCCGCAGCCCGTTGGCGATGCGCTTGGAGTCCACCCGGGTGCCGGCAATCTCGCCGACCGCAAGGATGTCCGCGGTGGTTTCGGTCAGGATCACCAGGACCACGATGGTCATCGAAATGATGCCGCCGACCTCGAATACGGGCAGGCCGAAGGCGAAGGGCCGGGGCAGTTCCACGATGGCGCCGGCGCCGACCTTGGAGAAGTCCGCCATGCCCAGCACGGCGGCAAGAATGGTGCCGATCACGATGGCCAGCAGGATGGACAGCCGCGAGATGGCGGCGTTGCCGACCTTGCTCAGCAGCAGCACGATGGCCAGCGTGACCGCGGCCAGGGCGATGTTCTGCACGCTGCCGTAGCTATCGGCCTTGGCGTTGCCGCCCATGGCCCAGTTGGCCGCCACCGGAATCAGCGAGACGCCGATGGAGGTAATCACGACGCCGGTGACCACCGGCGGGAAGAACCTGATGATCCGTGCGAAGAAGGGCGCGATCAAAAAGCCGATCACGGCCGCGGCCATGACGGAACCGAAGACCGCAGGCAGGCCCCCGCCGCCGTTGACGATCGCCACCAGGGTGGCCACCGAGGCGAAGGAGGTGCCCTGGACCAGCGGCAGCTGGCAGCCGAAGAACGGAATGCCGACCGTCTGCAGGATGGTGGCGGCGCCGCCGATGAACAGGCAGCAGGCGATGAGCAGGGCGATCTGGTCCGTGCCGACGCCGGCGGCCGTGCCGATGATCAGCGGCGGGGCGATGATGCCGCCGTACATGGTCAATACGTGCTGGAGCCCGTAGGCGAAAGTCTTGCCCAGCGGCAGCCGTTCGTCTTCGGGCCGTTGTCCGGGTTCGGTGCTGGAAGTGCTAGAAATAGTGTGTGCTGTGTCCACAGCCGACCTCCTTGTCGGGGGTGGGTGCCGGGACGCGGGCGAGCGTCCCGGCACCTGTTTCATGACTAGCAGAATGCGGGAATGTTCTCCCAGACAACATGGGTGGCCGGTGTGCCCTCGCGCTGGATGGTGGCCTCGATCAGGCCGTACGGGCGGTCGGCCGCGTAGAAGACCTCGTTCGGGTTGTCCTGGCCAAACGGGGACAGGTCCACCAGGAAGTGGTGCTTGTTCGGCAGCGACATCTTGATCTCGTCGATCTCCGGGTGCGCTTCGAGCACGCGGCGGCCCATTTCGTACATGGTCTGCTGCAGGGCCAGCGAGTGGGTCTGCGCAAAGGCATCCAGCAGCAGTTCCCGGACGGAGGCGTACACGGCGTCGAAGTCGACGTCGGTGGTGTTGTAGCGCCAGCGGGCGGTCACGTCGGTGGCCAAGATCCGGTCGGTGGTCTCCTGCAGGGTGGTGTACTTGTCCTTGGGGAAGCCGTGGAACTCGCTGCCGGTGGACTTCAGGACGGTCAGGTCCTCGATGCCGGCGACGACCGCCTTCTCGGAGCCGCGGATTTCCAGCACCGCGGTGCGCACCTCGCTCTTGTTGCGCGAAAACGCGTGGTCGTGGTCGTTGATCCGGTCCCAGAAGAACTCCTGGGCGGCCCAGCGGCCGCCGGTGACCCACTCGAAGCTGGAGGTGAAATGTTCGCCAAGGCGGAGCAGGAACTCCTCCGTGCTGGCCACGCCGTTGCGGGCGAAGGCGTAGACAGTGTTCTTCTGGGTGTCGGTGGGCACCACGCGGGCGTTGTCGCCCTCGGTGTGGGCGGCCTCGAAGTCACCGTGCAGCTGCGAGGAGACGTTCAGGTCCTGGATCCGGTGCCGGCCGGTGTCGCGGGTGATCTTGACCAGGCGGACCTCGGCCTTGCCATACTGGTTGCTGCCCAGCACGATGCGGGTGCCGGTGGCGGACTGGTTCCGGGCGGTGGTGGTCACGGTTAGCTCCCTCGGTAAGTGGAATATGCAAACGGGCTGATGAGAAGTGGTACGTGGTAGTGCTCTGCCGGGTCCTTCAGGGCGAAGGTCAGCTCCACGGACGGGAAGAAGGTTTCCGTTCCCTGCTCCCCGAAGTAGGAACCCGTCTCGAAACTGATCCGGTACGTTCCTGCTTCGATCCGTCCGGGGCCCAGATTCTTGATGCGGCCGTCCGCATCCGTGGTCCCCGAACCGATTTCCTGCCAGCCGGCTGCCGATTTGGCTTCCAGAGTGGCCTTGACACCGGAGGCAGGCCTCCCGGTCCCGGTGTCGAGAATGTGGGTAGTCACATGGCTGACGCTCATGCTTCCAGTACTCCTCTGAGTCGGAGGACGGCGATTTCGCGCAGCTGCGCGGCGATGACCGGCAGTTCGTCCTCGGGCGAATTGCCGAGCCGGCGTTCGAGCTCGGCGAGGATTTCTTCGGCGCTGCGTCCGGCCGCGCGGATCAAGAAGACCCGGCCGAACTTGTCTTCATAGGCTTCGTTGCCCACGCGCAGCCGGCGGGCGGTCTCGGCGGAGGAGTCGACGCCGGCCTGTTCGCTGCGGGACATGCCCGCCTCGGTGCTGTTGCCGGCGGCGCGCTCGCCGATACGCGGATGGTGCGCCAGGGCGCCGTCGATCTCTTCCCCGCTCCAAGGATGGGCGGCCCGCTCGGCAGCGGCCACCACGTCCTCGATGCGGGCAAACGGGCGCTGCCGCACGATCTGCTCGACCCAGCGCTGGATGTCCACGCACGGACGCAGCACGGCTGCGGCCTCTTCGGCGGATGCGGCATTGAAAAGGTTAAGATCCATTGGGTGTCAGCTCTTTCAGGCTCCCCACGAGCAACGCTGAACACCCTTGACCATCGGTTCCCGGAAACGCTCGGTAGCGACTTGATTCGATGTTATTGCATCGTGGAATTTCTATTCCGAAATAAGTGTAACTGCCGTCACACGATGCCTGTCAAGGGTACCCGCCGAATCTCTTTTCGCAAACCAGAAAGGCCTGTCGACCCCTTGACGGGGAGGCGGCGAGGATCTAGCGTTTTCCATATAACAATATTTATTTTCCGCTATATGAAATAGCTCAAGGAGGGACCATGACCGTCGACCACCACACCGCCCCCGCCCCGCCCACTGCCGCGAAACACATTTTCGACGCCGGCGGCACCGATCCGGACTTCTACTTCCCGCCGAAGCGTGCCTCGGCGGGAAGCGCGGGTTTCTTCCGGTTCGTCCGCACCCTTCCGGGCCGCCTGGCCCGGACGCTGCGCGGCTGACGCGGTGCGGCCAAGGAAGCAGCCTACGGCAATGGCGGGCCCATACGGACCCGCCATTGCTGCTTAACACCCCCTCCACGGAAAATCGGTCAGCAGATGCTGCCTCGGTGCGGAAACCGGGCGGTAGATGCAGCGCTTCCGGAAAAACCGGTGCAGGGCAGCCGGCGAGGCGTCCCGACTCAGGAACGCCTGGTATTCGCCCTCGCATCTTCATTGACCGGCGGCTGCCGGCGGCAGCTCCCGTCCTCCACCGCCGGCAGAAGGAGATCCCGCCGGCGGCACTGCATGAGGACAGCGTCAACTGGCCAGGTTTGGCCGCTACCGTGCGTCGGTTGCCCGGTTTTTGCTGGTGGGCAACATCTGCCGACCACTTTCGGCAGGCGGGGAGCATCTGCCGACCAGTTTTTTGGCGGGGGAGGGGTGGAATGACGGCGGCGGGTCCCCGTTGCCGGGAACCCGCCGCCGTTATCCGGCCGCCTCTGGCGGCCCTGGGACCTGCAGGGTCAGGACTCGCCGCCGGCGGTGCCGGAGGTGCCGGCGTTGACGTCGTTGAGCTTGTAGCGCTCGAAGGCCTCCT
>NZ_JBHTML010000048.1:0-23339 GCF_042679445.1 Arthrobacter sp. GCM10027362 | reverse complement strand
CGCCGCCGGGGGCTCGGGCAGCCTGCGCCGTCCCCGCCACCAGGTCACGATGGCGGCGGCCCCCCTCGGCCAGCGGCGTGGGGGAGCCGGACTCAGCCCAGGCGTTTGGCCAGCTGCCGGGTGCGGATGCCGGCGGCGATCAGCACGACGCCGAACAGCCAGGCGAAGGCGGCCAGGAAGCCCAGGAACCCGAGGATCCCGGCGCCGGGCACGATGACCAGCAGCAGGCCGATGAGCACGGCGAGGATGCCGGCCAGCAGCCCCAGCCACCAGGACGGCACCACCCGGCGCACCGCGACGGACAGCACGATCTGGCTGATTCCGAGCAGCAGCGCCCACACCCCGATGATGAAGCTGACCGCCAGCGCCGTCGGGCCCGGCCAGGCCAGGGCGACGATCCCGGCCAGGACCGAGACGATGCCGCCGGCCAGCAGCCAGCCCAGGCGCCGCCCGCCCCGCCGCTGGGCAGCCCAGTGGATGATGGCCGTGATTCCGTCGGCGATGGCGAAGACGCCGAAGAGGACGACCAGCACCAGCACGGTGGCCTGCGGCCAGGCAATCACCATGACGCCGAAGAGGATCGCCAGCACGCCGCGGATGATCAGCGCGGTGCCGGAGCCCTTGGTCGGCCTGATGTTCACGACTTCCAGCATGGTTCCCCGTCCCGAGCGGTTGCCTCCAGCGGCAGTCTAGGCGGCCTTCGGCTACAGCGTCACGCCCTCGGGCAGCTCGGCTTCCTCGAACTTCTGCCGTTCGCACTCCTCCGCCAGCATCGGGTAGGTCTCGGCGATCAGGTCCAGGATCCGCCGCCGGACCACCAGGTACGCCTCGCCCACGCCGACGACGCCCTTGAACGCCTTCAGCTCGCTCTCGTACGAGGTCTGCCGGTGCCGCAGGTAGTTCACGGTCAGCCGGTCCAGCCGGTGCTTCACCGTGTTCAGGCTGGCCGGGGACTGCCCGCGCCGCAGCCGCCGGTTGAAGTGCTCGATGGCCTGCTGCCGCACCAGCGGCCACGGTTCCGGGTCGATCCGCAGCGGCAGGGCCTCGGCGGCGGCGACGGCCTCCTTCTTCCTGGCCAGGGCCCGCTCCCGGGCGGCCAGCTGCCGGTTCCGGGAGGCCTCCCGGGCCTGCCGGTACTCCTCGGACGCCTCGATCCGCAGCACGCGCTCCAGGGCGTAGAGCTTCATCGGGGCGGCCTTGCGGTTGCGTGGGTTGCGGGCCAGCTTGTCCGGCTCGGGCAGGAACGTCCTGATCTGGGTATCCGTCCACCCCCGCTCCTTCTTCAGGTCGCCGGCGATGAGCATGCCTTCGCTGCCGGCGGGCTTCGGGCGGGGCGGGTGGTGCTTACCTCGGACCAAGGGATTCCTTCGCATGATGACGGCGGGGACGGCGCCGGCCGGGCTGCCGGGCCGTTCACAGCTTATGCGCCGCCCCGCCCCACGCGGTCAAGCCGGCGTGAAACCCTGCCGATTTCTGCCCCTAACGGGCCGCTCGTGCCCTGGCCACATGCGCCTGACGGCCCGGGAACAGGAAAAGCCCATGAGTGCCGGGGCCGCGGACCTGCCCCGGCGGCGCCAGTCCCGCGGGCCGAAGCTGAACTACCCCGGGGCCGTGAGGGAGGGCGTGGCGGGGACGGCCAGGGGGCGCGCACGATCCCCGACTGCTTCCTGGCCCAGGAGCCGGTCACGCAAGACCTCCCGCCGGCCGGCCGGGACCCCGGGCCCACGGGCAGTGATAAAGTCCGGACCGTGCCGGGCAGGTGTGCGGTGGTTCCCCTGTTGCCCCGGCCCGGGGCTGTGCCAGACTGAAGCCATGCTTGTAGCCTTCTCTGTCGCGCCCTCCGGCGTCCCCATCGTCGGCCCGCCCCCGCATGATGCGTCCGTGCACGACGCCGTGGCCGAGGCCGTGAAAATCGTCCGCGCGTCCGGGCTGCCCAACCACACCGACGCCATGTTCACCACCATCGAGGGTGAATGGGATGAGGTCATGGACGTGGTCAAGCGGGCCACCGAGGCGGTGGGGCGGTTCGGTTCCCGGGTATCGCTGGTGCTCAAGGCCGATATCCGCCCCGGCTACTACGGCGAGCTCGACGGCAAGGTGGAGCGGCTCGAGGCCGCGCTGAAGGACGTCCGCCGTGCCGGCGCCTGAGCACGGCGGCGGCACCGAGCAGGTGCCCCCGGGCGGGGCCTATGACGGCGGCAGCTATGAACCGGCGCCCGGCACCGCCCACCGGCACGATGCCCGCTGGGCCGACGTCGACCGGTACCTGACCGAGACCCTGGTGGGCGAGGACGCCGCGCTGGCCGATGGCCGGCAGGCGGCACACGCGGCCGGCCTGCCGGCCATCGAGGTTTCCGCGCCGCAGGGCAAGCTGCTGATGCTCGTTGCCCGCCTGGTCGGTGCCCGCCGGGTGTTGGAGATCGGCACCCTCGGCGGCTACAGCACCACCTGGCTGGCCCGGGCGCTGCCGGACGACGGCGAGGTGGTCACCTGCGAGTACGAGCCGCACCATGCCGAGGTGGCCAGGGAAAACCTGGAGCGGGCCGGCGTCGCAGACAAGGTCAGCATCCGGGTAGGAGCCGCGCTGGAGACGCTGCCGCGGCTGGAAGCCGAAGAGGCCGGGCCGTTCGACCTGGTCTTCATCGATGCGGATAAGGAAAACAACCGGAACTACGTCGAGTGGGCGCTGAAGCTGGCGCGGCCGGGCACGGTGATCATCGTGGACAACGTGGTCCGCGGCGGCAGCGTGCTGGAGGCGGACCGGCCGGCCGAAGATCCGGAGGCGGCGGCCATCGCCGGCACCCGGGACGCGCTGGCGCTGCTGGGCTCCGATGACCGGCTCGAGGCGACGGCGGTGCAGACGGTGGGGTCCAAGGGCTGGGACGGCTTCGCCTTCGCCGTGGTCAGGTAGCCGGTACCGCCGGCGGATTCGGAGCATCCCGGTGCAGGGGCCTACCATCGTCCCTATGCCCGCTCCTCCAGCCGCTGCCGGCACCTGCGTTTGCCCCGGACCCGGTGATGCCTGATGGGACGGCGGAAGCCGGGCGCCGGTGAGGCGGGGGAACCTGCGGCCGGCCCGGTGGAAGGGATCTACCCCATCTCCTCCGGCACCGCGGAACTGGTCCGGGACCCGGATACCGCGGGGGCATGGCTGCTGAAGATCAATGGCGTGCAGTCCTCGCATGTGGTTCTTGGCGAGCCGCTGATGCTGGATTTCGAGTACATGCGCTGGATGGCGGCCCTGATCGAATCGCGCTGGCCGCCGGGCCCGGCGGCGCACCGGCCGCTGCGTGTCCTGCACCTGGGCGGCGGGGCCTGTTCGATGGCGCGCTATCTGGCCGCACGCTACCCGCAGGCGCGGCAGGTCGTGGTCGAAATCGACGCGAAGCTGGCCGAACTGGTGCGCAGCTGGTTCGACATCCCGCGGGCCCCGCTGGTGCGCATCCGGGTGGGCGAGGCCCGGGCGGTGACCGAATCCCTCACCGGGCACAGCCGGGACCTGATCATCCGCGATGTGTTCGCCGGCAGCCGGACTCCGCGGGCACTGACCACCCTGGAGTTCACCCAAGCCGCCCGTCGGGTGCTGGCGCCCGGTGGCATCTACGTGGTCAACTGCGGGGATTCGCCCCGGTTGGAGGAGGCCAGGCGGGAGGTGGCCACCATCGGCGCGGCGTTCGAGCAGGTGGCCGTGATTGCCGATCCGCCGATGCTCAAGGGCCGGCGCTTCGGGAACGTGGTGATCGCCGGATCGGACCAGCCGCTCGGGGAGGATCCGCAGCTGGCGAGGACGCTGCTCGGCGGCGCCGTCCCGGCCCGTTTCCTGGGCCCCGCGGAGGCGGCGAAGTTTTCCGCCGGTGCCCCGACCCTGCTGGACACCGCCGGAGGGTAGCGGTTTTTCCGCAGGTCAGCGCCATCATAGCGGCGAATCCGGCTTTGGCTACAAATGTTTCCTCGCCATCAACTGCCGCTTGTGACTCGCCGGTAATTTCTTTGTATGATTTAGAACGAACAGTCAGCAAGTGGCTGTATAGGCCCGCAGCTGTGTCGCCAAACCAGCTGCGGAGGCAGTCCGGCGAACAACGAGCTTCAACACTATGGATGGTGGCTGGAGCGAATTCGCGGGCTGCTCAGCCGGACCCGGTCCGGCGGCCGGATGCCGGGTGCTGCAGGCCTAATCCCCCCAAGTTAGGCCAGGCGCCCGGCATCCCGGCTTTTAATCCTTTCACCCCGCTCCGTCCGCCGGCCCGGCAGCGCGGGCTTCATTCCCGGGTTCCGTCCCGCAGCGCGCTCACCACCGCCGCCACCGAAGGCTGCCGGAGCGCATCCGGCCGGGCCACCGGGTGGCGTCGCCGCACACTGCGCCCGGGAGGCAGGGGCAGCTCGCTACACGGGCTGGACCGGCTGGACGCGGCCGCCCGTGCGCGCTGGTGTGCTGGGGACGCCCGCCGGGGCCGTCGTCAGGACAGGCCGAGGATCTGCTCGATCGGCCCGATGCCAAAGAAGATGACGAAGGCGGCGGCGACGGCCCACATCAGCGGATGGATGTCCCGGACCCGGCCCTGGACGGTGCGGATCAGCACATAGGCGATGAAGCCGGCCCCCAGGCCGTTGGCGATCGAGTACGTGAACGGCATGAGCGTGAAGGTCAGGAAGGCCGGGATGGCCAGCCCCCAGTCCGTCCAGTCGATCCTGCCCACCTGGGCCGCCATCATGAAGCCGACGACGACGAGGGCCGGGGCCACGGCCTCGAACGGCACCAGGTAGATCAGCGGCGTGAAGAACATGGCCACAATGAGCAGCAGGCCCGTCACGATGCTGGCCAGGCCGGTGCGGGCCCCCTCGCCGATGCCTGCCCCGGACTCGACAAAGATCTGGTTGGAGGATACCGAGGCGGCCCCGCCGGCAATGGCCCCTGCGGCGTCGACCAGCAGGACGCGGTCCACGTGCGGGATGTTGCCGTCCTCGTCCGTCAGGCCCGCCTCGTTGGCCAGCCCCACCATGGTGCCCATGGCGTCGAAGAAGATGCTCAGCAGGATGGCGAACGCCAGCAGCGACGCGCCCATGACGCCCAGGTGGCTGAAGGCTCCGACGACATTGACCTGGCCGAGCAGGCTCAGGTCGGGGGCGCCCCAGGCCGGCAGGCTCGGCGTGACCAGCGACCAGCCCCCGGGCTGGCCGGCGCCTTGGGAGCCGGGCCTGGCGAGGGCCTCGACAATCAGCGCCAGCACCGTGGCGGCCACGATGCCGATCAGGATGGCACCCTTGACCCGGCGCACCACCAGGGCGATGGTCAGGATCAGGCCGAAGATAAAGACCAGCGTCGGCCAGCCGGTCAACTTGCCTCCGAAGCCCAGGCCCACCGGGACCGTGGTGCCGGCAATGTCCGGAATGCGGCGGACGAAGCCGGCATTGACCAGGCCGATCAGGGCGATGAACATGCCGATGCCCACCACGATGGCGGTCTTGAGGCTGGCCGGCACGGCGCGGAAGACGGCCGTGCGGAAACCGGTGAGGACCAGGATCAGCATGGTTGCCCCGGAGAGGACCACCAGGCCCATCGCGTCCGGCCAGGACAGGTCCGGGTTGCTGGCCACGGTGACGGCGAGGAAGGCGTTGACGCCCAGCCCGGTGGCCAGGGCAAACGGATAGCGGGCCCAGGCGCCCATGACGATGGTCAGCACGCCGGCCACCAGGGCCGTCGCGGCCGCCACCCGGGCGCCGCCGAGTTCGGCGCCGCTGGCATCGGCGCCGCTGAGGATCAGGGGGTTGAGCACCACGATGTAGCTCATCGCGAAGAAGGTGGCCAATCCGCCGCGGATTTCGCGGGAGTAGCTGGACCCCCGCTTGGTGATTTCGAAGTAGTGGTCGATTTTGCCGAGCACTCCGCCGCGCTGGGCAAGTGTGGCTGCCTTTTCGGGCATGGGGCTGTCCTCCAAAGAAGGTTCCGGTGTGGGGGATTCCAGTGCATCCTAGCGGGTTGTCGTAGGCTGTAGGGGTGAAACAGCCTTTGCGCCGCCTGGCCGTCTTCGTCAGGTTCGCCGCCGCGGCACTGCTCGCCGCGGCCGCCGTCCTGGTCCCGTCCGGCGCCGCCCAGGCCCATGACGAACTGGTTTCCAGCACGCCCGCGGACGGCGCGGCCCTGAAGGCGATGCCCTCCGAACTGGTGCTCAACTTCAGCAATGTGCCGATCGCACTCGGGTCGGTGGTCAGGATCCAGGACAGCGCCGGGACGGACTGGGCGGACGGCAGCGTGCAGATCGTGGACCGGACCGCCACCCAGCGCATCAAGCCCGGTGCCCCGGCGGGCAAATACAGCGTCCTGTGGCGCGTGGTGTCCTCGGATTCGCATGCGATCGACGGCAAGCTGAGCTTCACCGTGGCCGGCGGGGGACAGGCCGCCGCGTCGCCGGAGCCTTCGGTGGGCCGGCCGGAACCGATCGATACCGCCACCGGGTCCCCTGCTGCCGCGGCCCCGGATGAGCCGGCGGTGCCGTGGAGCGTGATCGGCATGGGTGCCGTGCTGGTGGTGCTTGGCGTCGTCATCGCCGTCACCGCCAGGCGGCGCCTCGGCAACGGCGGCCAGGGTTAGGGACCGGGGACGGCAAGGCAGGCCGCCGGTGCCCGGCCTGCGCGTCCTCGAAGCCCGCAGACCTGCAGGACGGCGGGGAAGACGGGCAAAAGACCTTATCAGCGGAGTATTCTGAGGTTACCGGCGAGGTCCGGCACCGCAGCTCAACGCAGCTCAAGGGAGGCATCAGCCATGACAGAAGCATCAGCCGGGGGCGCCCGCCGGCACGGCATCGTGGTCGGCGTTGACGGATCGGACCAGAGCTTGTGCGCCCTGAGTTGGGCCGCGCAGGAAGCGCAGCAGCGCCGGACGCCGCTGCACGTAATCACCGCCTACACCGTTCCGGTCTTTGCGGCCTCCAGCATGGACGCCGGCTACGCCACCCTCGACGACCAGGTGATCCGCGAAGGGGCCGAGGCCGTCCTGGAGCAGGCGGTGGCGCGGCTGGCGGATTCCGACGTCGAAGTCCACCCTTCCGTCGAAACCGGGGATGCCGCCGGGGTGCTGCTGGATCTGTCCGAGGAAGCGGAGCTGCTGGTGGTGGGCACCCGCGGCCGGGGCGGCTTCGTGGGCCGGCTGCTTGGCTCGGTCAGCAGCGCGGTGCCCGCGCACGCCAAGTGCCCCACCGTGACGGTTCCGCTGGCCTGCGCGCCGCGGCTTGGCCAGACGGACCTGGAAGTCCCGCGCAGCAAGCAGGCCCCGGTGGGCCCGGAAGGCGTGGAGAAGACCGTGCTGGTGGGCGTGGACGGCTCGGAGCAGGCCCGGTCGGCCATGCTGGTGGCCGCCGAGGAGGCCGAACGCTGGGGCTATCCGCTGAAGGTGGTCTGCGCGCTGCCGCCGTTTACCGGCTCGCTGGCCTGGGTGCCGGCCCCGCTGGACCGGGATGCGCTGTATGCGGACATTAAGGAGCAGCTGGATGCGGGCGTGGCCTGGCTCAGGAGCCACTTCCCGAACGTGCCGATCAGCGGTGAAGTGCTGGAAGGGTCGCCCATCGAACTGCTGATCGACGCCACCCGCACGGCCTGGCTGCTGGTGATCGGAACCCGGGGCCGCGGCGGCTTCGCCGGCATGCTGCTCGGCTCCACCAGCCAGGGCGTGCTGCATCATGCCAAGGGCCCGGTGATGGTGGTTCCGGACACCCAGGACCCGCGCCTGGAGGACCGCAAGAACTTCGGCCCCATGCCCGAGGAGTCCTGACCGCTGCTCGGGGCGAGGCAAGAGAGTCGCCAGGCGTCCTCGTGCTGAGCGTGCATGGGTTGGGGATCGCTGAACGCTAACCGTCGGCCCTGTTGGCTTCCGTGTCCGGGGGCGACTGCGGCTGCACGACGGGCGGCGGGGCCGGCGGCAGCAGGCTGGCTGCAGCCGCGGTGAGGGCGGCACCCAAGAGGCCCGTCACCAATGCCGTTACGGCGCTGGCCGCCAGGCCGGAAGCCCACAGGCTCACCCGGTTCATGTTGTACAGGTCCGCCAGGTCCTCCACTCCTCCACGCGCAAGCCGCAGCGACAGCAGGTCTGCACCGATGCCCAGCACCGCGCACAGCATAGCTGTCTGTACCAGCAGGACCGCGAGCGCACCGCGAATGTCGGTGTTCGGGTTGTAGGGAAGCAGAATCGCGATCGATTCGGAGACGCTCAGGACCACGAAGAGCCGGGCTGCCTTCGCGAAGCCCGATCCGCCCCTGACGTACGGCAGGAAATAGCCGAAAACAAAGCCATACAGCGGGAACCGGAATGCCAGCAGAGTGTTCAACAGGGCCACGGCAGGGCCCGAGCCGCGGAGATCGAACTCGGAGAGGGACTGGGCGAGCAGCGGAATCGAAAAGACGATGCCGACGACGGTGCTGGCCGCCGCCCCGAGAACGCCCCGCCGCCAGGGATCCGCCGTTCCCGCCCAGCCCAGGGCATCGTGCGTCCGCGGCCGTTGTCGGTCCTGCCGGGTTTCTGCCAGGGCATCCTGGACGGTCCGGGCAATGTCGCCGGCCTTGTCCGGCGGCAGTTCTGCGGAGTGCAGGCGTTTGCGCAGGGCATGCCTCACCTCCCGTGCGGTCCTGGCAGCGCGCTGATGAGCCAGGACGGCAATTGCAGCCTGAGTCTGCGAGCCCGTGTTACCCCGGAGGTTGCGGCCCGTAATCACCGGGGATCGCTCCACCAGGACCCACGCGGTCAGGAGCAGGCCGACGGCGAAGGACAGCGGCAGCCCTATGAGCGTTATCTCGGGGCGCAGGAGCAGGAGGGCGACACAACCTACGGTGAATGTCCGGTGGAAATCCTTGGCGGACGACGAACGTGCGTGGACCCACAGGACCGAAAGCGTGGCGAAGATGAGCCCGACACGTAGGAACGGTTCCGCGGCAAACGACAAGCGCACTGCATCGTACGGGCTGACCGGGAAGAGGGCATACTTGGACACTTCGGCCGACAGCGCGAAGGATGCTGCAAGAACAATGATTGCCGGCAGTATCCAGCGGGGCCGGTATCCGGGCCAGGTCTGCCTTGCATGGGCCGAGGTAAAGCAGGCCCACAGGAGGACTGCTGCGAAGCCAATGATGACGGGGGCTGTCAGGAGGGCGCTGACGGCCTGGGAGACCACCGAATAGGTCGTTGAAGCCAGCGCCACGGCGATTACGAGCCCTGCAGTGCACAAGCCGTCCAGGAGGCGGCCGCGCCCGGGGTTGGTTTGCCGCGACAAGGTCACGGCTCCGGCAACGGTCAGGATCAGGCCTGCGGCAGCCGCTCCGTGCCTGATGGCTTCGGGCGGTGTCCGCGTGAACGGGTCCGGCGGGGATGAGAACGCCAGCCCTGCCGCCAGGAGCGCCGCGAGGAAGACGAGGGCGTACCAAAACCTCCGCCAAAAACCCCCCTTCCGTTGCAGATCCGGGCGGAACGTCGCCGACCACAGAAAGAGCAATCCGACAATCGCGGCGACGGTCGTCGGGAGGCCGTCGGGCAGCCAGATGCTGTCAAGGCTGCTTTCGGCGGGCAGGAGTTTCTGAATCCGGGAGGACAGCCAATTGAGCACCATCGCGCCAACGGTGACCAAGGCACCAGCCAGCAGGTGCCTGGCAACGTACTGGGTCCTCTCTGGTGCAGGAGGCCACCACGCATGGGACGCCGTCTTGCGGCGAAACCATACGAACGCGATTATCCAGGGGCCGAACAACAGGGCCTGCCGCCAAACGGTGTCCAGCATCTCCCTCACGTCGGCGGGCAGATCCCATTCCTCCAGCGGATCAACAGGTTTGTTGATGCCGAATACGAGTGTGAGTTTCTCCGGCGCATTCAGGCTGACGGTATTGTCGCTCTGCTTGTAAATTCCCGAAGGCGGGTCGACGGCCGCGATAGTCTTCGCGGTTGACGCCGTGACCGTCGGTGGGCGGTCGTCGGTGCATTCGGGCCAACGATTCCTCCAGGACAGCTGCAGCTGAACGGATCCGCTGGTGCGCCCGCTCCGGGCACTGACGGAGACGACGGCGTTTTGATCGCCGGTCCGCTTAACGGTGGGTGCCTTCCAGTGGAGCACAAGATACTGGTCCTGGCCTTGGGTCGCAGCCAGGGAGCCGAAGACGGAGGAGGCGAAAGCCTCGGGGGTCTCCCGGAATCTGCCGGACGTGACTGCGGCGACCAGGGGGTCCCCGGCAGTGGTCTTCAACTCGTAGGTGGCTTTGACGGATTCATCGTCGACGACGAGCAGGGATCGCTCCCTGCCGCAGTGGGACAATTCCTCGTAGCTGAGGCTGAAAGGGCTTGGCGGCGGGGGGAATGGCCACGTCCCGTAGCCGCTGAGCAGCAACGAGCCGAAAGCCAAGGCCAGCAGGCCGAGAGCGGCTGCTCCCATCCGTCCAATGAAGCGAGTCCTCATCAGCGTGGCCACCTTGTCTCCAACACGGTAGCGCAAGGCTACCGGATGGCAGGCAGGCAATATAGAGCGGAGGCGCGGGCCTCAACCTGTGGCAGTGCCTTGGTCCTTGGGCGTGGTGCCTTAGTCGTGGTGGCGAACCTCGTGGACGGCATGCGAGGCCGGCTCCAGCTGGAACGTGCAATGCTCGGTGTCGAAATGGTCGCCCAGGCAGTCGCTCAGCCGGTCCAGGACCAGGTCCAGCCCGTCCGCGCTGAGCACCTCGTCCCGAACCACCACATGGGCTGAGAAGACCGGCACGCCGGAGGTGATGGTCCAAATGTGGATATCGTGCACATCCACCACACCCTCGGCGGCGAGGATGTGCTCGCGCACGGAGTCCACGTCCACGTCCTTCGGGCTGGCTTCGAGCAGGACGTTCACCACATCGCGCAGCAGGCTCCAGGCCCGCGGCAGGATCATCAGGGCGATCAGGATGGAGGCGATGGCGTCCGCCTGGCGGAAGCCGGTCAGGGCAATGACCACCGCGGCGGCGATCACCGCCAGCGAGCCGAGCAGGTCCCCCAGCACTTCCAGGTAGGCGCCGCGGACGTTGAGGCTCTCGGTGTGGCCGCCGTGCAGGACCAGCAGGCAGACCAGGTTGGCGGCCGCGCCCAGCACGGCGGTCAGGAGCATGGTTCCGGTCTGGATTTCCGGGATGGCGTCGAAACGGCGCAGGGCCTCCAGGAAAATGACCACCGAGATCACCACCAGCAGCACGGCGTTGGCCAGGGCTGCCAGCATCTCGGCCCGCTGGTAGCCGTAGGTGCGCCTGGCCGACGCCGGCCGGGTGCCGATCCAGGCCGCAAGCAGCGCGATGGAGACCCCCGCGGCGTCGGAAAGCATATGGCCGGCGTCGGCAAGCAGCGCAAGCGAGCCGGACAGGAAGGCGCCGGCCACCTGGATGACCACCACGGCCAGCGTGATGCCGACCACCCAGATCAGCTTGCGGCGGTGCCTGCCGGTGGCGCTGGCGCCTGCGGGAAGGCCGTGGCTGTGGCCGTGCTCGCGTCCCATGCTCAATCCCACCCCAGTTCGTGCAGCCGCCGGTCGTCAATGCCGAAATAATGGGCCACTTCGTGGATGACCGTGACCTTGATCTCGTGGACCACTTCCTCGCGGCTGCCGCAGGCGCGCAGGATCGGGCCGCGGAAAATGCTGATCCGGTCCGGCAGGGAGCCGGCGTCCCACCAGGCACCGCGCTCGGTCAGCGGGGTCCCCTCGTACAGTCCCAGCAGTTCCAGGCCCGGCTCGTCCCCGGGCCGCGGTCTGTATTCGTCATCGATGACGACGGCGACGTTCGCCATTGCGGCCATTTCGCGGGCAAGCTCGTCCGGGATGCGGTCAATCGCTTCATTGACCGCATCCTCGAAGTCCTGCAGGGACATCTCCATCGGCACGTATCCGACTCTACCGGGCTGCGGACTCGGCCAGCCTGCCGAGATCTTCCCGTGCCGGGAAGGGCCGGCGAGCGGCGGCTGGAGGTCCGGGATGCCGGAAGAAGCCGGCGGGCCGGTCGAAGGAGTGCCCCGGCAGCCGGCAAAATCCGGCGGGAAACGGGCGCCCGCGGCCGATTTTGGAATTTCCCGGATCAGGCCCTATAGTTTTATGAGTCCGCAGCGGAGACAACCCGAAGCGAACAAGGCCCCCATCGTCTAGCGGCCTAGGACACCGCCCTTTCACGGCGGCGGCACGGGTTCGAATCCCGTTGGGGGTACGCAGGGGAACCTATCCCCGGGCGGGAACGGAGTGGTCAAAAGCTCCCGAAAAGCCTGATAGGATGGGTTCTCGTGCAAAGCAAGGCCCTGTAGCGCAGTTGGTTAGCGCGCCGCCCTGTCACGGCGGAGGTCGCGGGTTCAAGTCCCGTCAGGGTCGCTGTGGTTCTCCGGATGCCCTCCGGAGAACCAACGGTGATCATCGTCAGATGTTCCCACGGCTCTGTAGCTCAGTTGGTAGAGCGTTCGACTGAAAATCGAAAGGTCACCGGATCGACGCCGGTCGGAGCCACCACTCCTGAATAGTAAAAGCCCCTGGAACTCAAGGACGTTCCGGGGTTTTTCTTTTCCCGGGGCCTGCTCGATTGGCCGGGTCCTGGCTTTCCCGGCAGGTGCGGGTTAACAGCAGGGGTTGGCTGTCCCCGGGGCGTCTGCTGCCCCGGCGGTGCAGCATCCCGTGGCTTCGCCCCGCGGGGTGTTGGCGGCGAAGGCGGGGCTGTCGGCCAGAACCGTGTAGATCTCCCACTGCTCGCCGTCCGGGGTGTTCCGGACCCAGAACTTGTCCTGCTTCGCGTAGCAGCAGGTGCTCTCCCGCTCGTCCGTGGTGGCGAAACCGTGCGCTGCGAGCCGGGTCTGCTCGGCATCGACGGCGTCGGTGTCCTGGACCTCCACGCCCAGGTGGTTGAGCGATCCGCCCTTGCCAGGGTTTTCGATGAGCACGAGCTTCAGCGGCGGCTCGGCCACGGCGAAATTGGCGTAGCCGGGGCGGCGCTTGGCCGGCTCGGTGCCGAACAGCCGGGAGTAGAACGCGACCGACTCATCGAGGTCGTCAACGTTGAGGGCGAGCTGCAGGCGGGACATGGCGGACTCCTATAGATAGATGGTTGTCTATGTCTTGGAGATTGCCACCATACATTGGGATCTGTCAATATTTACGTGTGTCGAAATCTGTACTTGAACTGACCCCGGTCGAGACGGTGGCCTGCTGCTCCCCCCTGGCCCGGGAGCCGATGACCGCCGACCAGGCCGCGCGGGTGGCCGCGCTGCTGAAGGCCCTGGCGGACCCGGTCCGGCTGCAGCTGCTCTCCCTCGTGGCCTCCCACGAAGGCGGGGAAGCCTGCGTGTGCGACCTGAACGAAGCCTTCGACCTGTCCCAGCCGACCATCAGCCACCACCTGAAGGTGCTCCACCAGGGCGGGCTGCTCGAGCGCAGCAAGCGCGGCGTCTGGGTCTACTACAAGGTCCGGGCCGAGGTGCTGGACTCGCTGGGCAAGCTGATCTCCAGCGCGGGCGCATGAACGGCCTTACCCGGCGGGCCCTGGCCGAATTGGTCGGGACCGCCCTGCTGGTGGCCACCGTGGTCGGCTCGGGCATCGCCGCCTCCCGGCTGTCCCCGGACGATGTGGGCCTGCAGCTGCTGGAGAACGCCCTGGCCACCGGTGCCGTCCTGACGGCCCTGATCATCGCCCTGCAGCCGGTCTCCGCCGCGTTCAACCCGGTGGTCACCCTTGCCGAGCGCTGGCTGGGCGTCATCGGCTGGCGCGAAGCCGGGGTGCTGGTTGGCGCCCAGGCGGCCGGGGGGATACTGGGTACCGTGCTGGCCAACCTGATGTTCGACCTGCCCGCCGTCGGCATTTCGACCCATCAGCGCACCGGGGCCGGACTGTGGCTGGCCGAGGTGGTGGCCACCGCCGGGCTGCTGCTGGTGATCTTCGGGACGGCCCGCTCCGGACGCAAGGACATGATCGCCGTGGCGGTCGGCGGCTACATCACCGCCGCCTACTGGTTCACCAGCTCCACGAGCTTCGCCAACCCGGCCGTGACCGTGGCGCGCATGTTCTCCGATACCTTCGCGGGCATCGCCCCGGCCTCGGTCCTGCCCTTCCTCGCCATGCAGGTCCTGGGCGGCGTCCTCGCCGCCGTGCTCATCCGCCTGCTCTACCCCCGCGCCGAACAGGTGGCCGCCGACATCACCACCGAAAACACCACCGAAGGACACACCCGATGACCGGCCGGCCCACCGTTCTCTTCGTCTGCGTCCACAACGCCGGCCGCTCCCAGATGGCCGCCGGCTACCTGAAGCACCTGGCCGGCGACCGCGTCACCGTACTGTCGGCCGGCTCCGAACCCGGCGGGAAGGTCAACCCGGTGGCCGTGCAGGCCATGGCCGAGGAGGGCATCGACATCAGCGGCGCGGTCCCGAAGATCCTCACCGCCGGGGCCGTGCAGGAATCCGACGTCGTCATCACCATGGGCTGCGGCGACACCTGCCCGGTCTTCCCCGGCAAACGCTATGAGGACTGGGTCCTCGACGACCCGGCCGGACAGGAGCTGGGCATGGTGCGCGGTGTCCGGGACGAGATCAAAAAGCGCGTCCAGGCGCTGGTGCAGGAGTTGGCCGGCTGAGTTCCCGGCCGCGGCGGCAGGGCCCGGGCCGGCACAGTTCCGTGCGTTCGTGGCGGCAGCGGCAATTGGCCCAGTTGGATCAGGGAACCGTGTCGGCCGAAGACGGCAGGTTATTTGCTATCTTTCCCGGCGCCCGGGCGCCGGGACGATGTGCCACGGGCCGTGGACAGGGGCGGCAGCCGCGGTATAGCGTTCGGGGGTGCCCGTAGTGGTGTCGGCCGCCCGGGCCTGGCGGGACCGTTGCCGATCGTGCCGGCACCGGCATGCAGGAGGACAGATGAAACGCCGCGGAATGGCCATCCTTGCATTTTGCCTGGCGCTCGCTGCAGGGCCGGCGCCGCCTGCCGGCGCAGCGCCGCCGGCCCCGTTCGGTTTCGCCGTGATCGGCGACATGCCCTACGGTTCCGCCCAGCTCAGGGCGTTTTTGGAGCGCATAAGCCAGATCAATGCCGACCCCCGGGTGCAGCTGGCGTCCCATCTGGGCGACATCAGCGCCCCCGTCGACTGCTCCGACTCCTACTATGGCAGGATCAAATCCAGCCTGGACCAGTTCGCCGATCCCCTGGTCTATACCCCCGGGGACAACGAATGGGCCGACTGCCACCAGGCCAGATCGGGGGCCGCCAACCCGCTGGACCGGCTGGCCGCCGTGCGCCGGATCTTCTTTCCCCGGCCGGGCCGGACCCTCGGAAGAAACCCCGCCGCGGTCACGTCCCAGCCCGGATACCCGGAAAATGTCCTGCTGGACCGCGCGGGCATCACCATCGGGGCCGTGCATGTGGTCGGATCCAGCAATGACCTGAGACCGTGGGTCGGGCTGGGCCTGTCTGCTCCGACCCCGGAACAGCGCGCGGAAGTGGACGCCCGGAACCGTGCCGGCATCGCCCTGATCCGCAGCGCCTTTGCCCAGGCCAGAACCAACAATTCCCGGGCCGTGGTGCTGCTGACCCAGGCAGATATGTTCAGCGGCAGGGGATCGGCTTACCGGGCGGGCTACCTGCCGATTGTGCGGGCCCTTGCCGCCGAGAGCGCCTCCTTCGGCCGGCCCGTCTACCTGTTCAACGGAGACTCGCACACCTTCCGCAGCGACCGCCCGTTGGCCACGCCAAAGTGGCTTTCCTTCTACGGGCTCGCCGACGCCGTGCCCAACCTGTCCCGGATCACGGTCCAGGGCGGGTCCTCGGTAAACGAGTGGCTCAGGGTCACGGTCGTCAGCGACGCCTCCGTCCTCAGGGTCGAACGCGTCGCCTACAGGTAAGGGCACCGGCGCCCTCCGTCCCAGCTGGGAGCCGGCTGGGACTTTGCCGGGATTGCCCTGTGTTTCCTGCCGTTTCCCCGCTTTTTGCCTATCTGCCCCTGACCAGCAGGTATACGCTGGAAGAAACTCTCGGGCCAGGGTCGGCGGGGATAGTCGAAGGGAGTGCGGTGCGCGTCTATTTGCGGGTTGCCGCCGTATCCGCAGCGGTGGTCCTGATGCTTGCCTCCTGCAGCGTGCCGGCCGGTCCCGGACCGGGCGCCGGCCCGGCGCCCACAACCGCTCCGTCGGCAACCCGGCCGCCGGACTCCCCGCCCGGTCTCCGGCCCGGCGCGCAGGAGCCGGACGTCTCGTCCCCGCCGGTCAGCTCCGGCCACCGGAGCGCCCGGTGGGGCAGCTACGCCGGCAAGCGGGAGGCCTGCCTGGCGGTGGCGGCCAATGTGGCCGTCCTCCTGCTGGCCCCGCTGAGCTTCCTGACCGACGTGGACGAAGAGGAACTGGCGGATCTCGAGGCCCAGGTGGCCAAGGCCCGCGACCAGGTTCCCAAGGCGCTCGAAGACGACTTTGCCCACCTCGAAGAGGTGCTGGCCGAGAACAACGACGACGAGGAGTTCGACGAGGAGGCCCTCCACGAGGCGGTGCAGCCCATCCGGAACTGGCTGGCGGCGAATTGCGCAACCTGAGCTAGGCTGACACCAGAAACCTGATGCGAGGCACCAATACGGGGGCTGAGATGGAAGAAGCAGCTGGACCGGGTGCGGTGCAGGCCCCCGGCCGCACCGTCATCGCCGAGACCGCCGTGGCCAAGGTGGCCGCGATTGCGGCCCGCTCCGTGCACGGCGTCGTCGCGCTCGGCTCCGGCACGGGCCGGGCCCTGAGTGCCCTGCGGGACGCGGTGGGCGGCAGCGACCTGGGCCAGGGCGTGCACGTGGAGGTCGGCCAAACCCAGGTGGCCGTGGACATCACCCTCGTGGCCGTCTACGGCGAACCGCTGCAGGAGCTGGCCGCGCGGGTGCGCGCCGCCGTCTACCGCGCCGTCCAGGAACTGGTGGGCCTGGAGGTCATCGAGGTCAACGTGGAGATCAACGATGTCCATCTGCCGGGCCTGGCCGAGGCCCGGGCGGCGGAGAAACCGGCCCGGGCACCGGCGCCGTGAGACAGGGCGCCGGCAGGAGCGCTGCACAGGGCACGGAAGCGAGGCAAGGATGAGCTACACGGTAGTGGGGATGGCTGTCGGCGCGGTCCTGGCTTGGACGGCGCTGACGTACCGGTTCTGGGGCTTCCTGATCATGGTCATTTTCCTGGCCGCCGGGGCCCTGTGCGGCCGGGCGGCCGAAGGCAAGCTGGACCTGCGGGGCATCCGCGATGCGCTGACCGGGCGGCGTTCGTCGTCATGAACGCCGAGCCCGCCGACGGCCAGGTCCTGGCCGGCCATACCCGCGTGAGCACGCAGGCGCTGACCACCACCGCCCAGGGCGTGGCCGCCGAGGTGCTCGGCGTCTCCCCGGCGCTGGTCCGTGCCGTCTGGCGGGACGACAACGGTTCGCTGGCCCTGGCCCTGTCGCTGCCCATCGGGATCCCGTCCCTGAACCGCGTCCTGGCGGACCCGCGGCTGGTGGCCGGATTCAACGGGACGGTCCGGGACCGGGCGCTGGCGGCCAAGGGTGAAATCCTGGACCGGATCGCACGGATCAGCGGTTCGGTCCTGAGCCGGGTGGACATCCGGATCACCGGCGTGCGGATCGAGGCCGGAGGCCGGGTGCGGTGACACAGCTCAGGGACAGCGCCGCCGGCACCGGCCGGCCCGAACCGCCGGACGATTTCCGCCGGCGCCTGGCCCGGCGCGAGTTGCACAGCTCGCGGGCCGCCGCCTCCCTCATCGCCGCGTTCGCCCTGGCCGTTCTCTGCCTGTATGTCCTGCTGGAAGTGGTGCTCGCGGCCATCGGCCAGCCGCCCTGGCTGCTGGATCCGAAGGGCTTTGCCGGCTGGCTGCACCGGCTGCCGGGCAATGTCAGCCCGCTGATCCTGGCCACCTCCGGGATCCTGCTCCTGCTGGCCGGGCTGTACTTCTTCCTGCAGGGTGTGCTGCCCGGCCGCCTGCACCGCCACCTGCTCCCGAGCCGCCGCGGGGTGGTGGTGGTGGACGACGAGGTGATCGCCGCCGCCTTGGCCAGGCGGGCCCGGATGGCAGCGAACGTGACCCGGGAACAGGTCCTGGTCATCATCTCCCGCACCATGGTGCAGGTGCAGGTGCGGCCCACCTCCGGCAGGCCGGTCAGCGGGCAGGCCATCCAGGCGGCGGTGGAGGACGAACTGCTGCGCACCGGGATCGACCCGGTGCCGCCGGTGCGCGTGAAGGTTTCCTCCTCCGGGGTGGTGGGGCAGTGAACCAGACACCGCGTACCCTCAACCACGTGGTCCTGGCCGTGTTCGGGCTGGTCCTGATGCTCCTCGGCGCGCTGGCCGTGGCACTGGTGGCGGTTGAGCCGCTGGCGCGCTGGTGGCAGCGCGCCACTGCCGACGCCGGGATCCGGCTCGAACAGCTGCTGGCGGCGACCACGCTGCCCGGCCAGCCGGAGAGCTGGCTGTGGAGCGTGGCCGCCGTGCTGCTGGCGGCGGTCATCCTGCTGCTGCTGGCCTGGGCGGCCCAGCAGGGGCGCGGCCGCGTGAGCACCCTGGCAGTTGATTACGACGGCGGCGTACCCGGTGTGGTTTCGCTCAGCGCCGCCGCGGCCGAGCAGGCGCTCAGGGCGGCGCTGCAGGAACGCCCGGACATCCTGCACGCCACGGTCGCCGCCTACGAATACCGGGGCGTTCCGGGACTGCACCTGCGCGTGTTGCTGCGCCAGGGCGTCTCCCCGCAGACCGTGGCCCGGGACGTCATGGACCTGGTGGAGGCCATGGACCTGGTGGTCGGGGTCAATCTGCCGGTAGTGATCAGCATCGGCGCCGGGGCGCGCGCCCGGCTGGGCCGCCCCCGGCCGCGTGCACTGGAGATCGGCACGCCCCGTTCCCCGTTATGAGGCCCGGGCCAGCTGGCGGATCTTGATCCAGCGGGTGGCCAGCCGCCGGTAGGCCGCCGCCGCCCCGGTCATGTCCCCCTCGACCAGGCACTCGATGCCGGCCCGGACGTCGGAGGGGGACTCGTCCGGGAACACCAGCTGGGCCACCTCGCCGTAGTCCAGCTCCACGACGGCGGTCAGCGAGAACGTCTCCAGCCACTCGGTGATTTCGGTCAGTTCCTCGAGCAGGTCCAGCCCGGGCGCGGCGATGGCCAGCGACGCCGCCGCATAGCGGGCCCGGTCGATGCACTGGGAGATCGGCGCGGCCAGCCGCACCGTTTCGATCCGGTGGCTGTCCTCGACCACGTCGATGCGGTCGTCCTCGCGGAACAGCACGAACCAGCCGAACGGAATGCCCCAGGTGGCGCTGCGGGTGTGCAGCTTGGACAAAGACTCGGCGAAGCTGTCCGGATCCAGCCGCTCCTGCTGGGCCACCCGGGCGGCGTCGGGGACCAGCAGCCCCAGCAGCGGGTTGCGCAGGCTGTGCGAGAGGGACTCCGCGGCCAGCGTGCTGCGGACCGCGAGCTGGTTTGGGCAGTAGTACGGCGTGCTCAGCCCCTCCGCGGACGGGTAGTGCAGCACACGGACAATGTCCTCGTCGTCGTGCGGGAACGGGTCCGAGACCGCGCGGGTGATCCGGCGCAGCGCCTTGCTGCGGTCCAGCTGCTCCGTCGCCTCCCGGCCCCTGCCGCGCTGGGCCAGGATGAGCAGCTGCTGCTGGTCGTCGAAGGCGTCCAGCGGCTCGTACACCCGCAGGAAGGAGACGTACGGAAATCCCCCGTTCATATGGCCTAGTCCAGCTCCACGATCACCGGTGCGTGGTCCGAGGCGCCCTTGCCCTTGCGTTCCTCCCGGTCGATCACCGCGCCGGTGACCCGGGCAGCCAGCGCGGGGGAGGCCAGCACGAAGTCGATGCGCATGCCCTCCTTCTTCGGGAAGCGCAGCTGGGTGTAGTCCCAGTAGGTGTAGACGCCGGGACCGGGGTTGTGGACGCGGACGACGTCGGCGAAGCCTGCCGCTTCGAAGGCGCGGAAGGCCGCCCGTTCGGGCTCGCTGACATGGGTGAGGCCCTCGCGCCGGAAGTAGTCGATGTCCCAGACATCCTCGTCCTGCGGCGCAATGTTCCAGTCGCCCATCAGGGCGATCTGCGCCTGCGGGGTTTCGGTCAGCCAGGACACGGCCTGGTCCTTAAGCATGTCCAGCCACTTCAGCTTGTACGGCATGTGCTCGTCGTCCAGGGCGCGGCCGTTGGGCACGTACAGGCTCCAGATCCGCAGCCCGCCGCAGGTGGCGCCGATGGCGCGTGCCTCCGCGACCGGGTCCTTGCCGTTCTTGCCGAAGGCCGGCTGGCCGGCGAAGGTGCGTTCGACGTCCTCGAGCCCCACCCGGGAGGCGATGGCGACGCCGTTCCACTGGTTCAGGCCGAAGTGCGCCACCTCGTAGTCGTTCTTTTCGAAGAGCTCCCAGGGAAAGTTCTCGTCCCTGGTCTTGGTTTCCTGGATGGCCAGCACGTCCACGTCGGAGCGCTGCAGCCAGGCTTCGACCCGGTCGGCGCGGGCACGGATGGAGTTCACATTCCAGGTAGCAATCTTCACAGTCCCTACGTTACCGAAAACTTCAGTGCCACCATTTGTCGAAGAGGGTGACCGGAACGGTGCGCTTGTGGCGGGTGCGCAGGTACTTCTGCTCGATGACCTCGGCCACCTGGTCCGGCACCGGGCGCCCCTCCAGGTAATCGTCGATCTGGTCGTACTTCAGCCCCAGCTCGTCCTCGTCCGTGCGCCCGGGCCGGTCGTCGAGCAGGTCTGCGGTGGGGATCTTGCGGTGCAGCTTGTCGTGCGCGCCGAGGTAGGCCAGCAGCTGGCGGTTCTGCCGCTTGTTCAGGCCGAACAGCGGCAGGACATCCGCCCCGCCGTCGCCGTACTTGGTGAAGAACCCGGTGACGGATTCGGCGCCGTGATCGGTGCCGATCACCAGGTAGTTGTGTTCCCCGGCGAGGGCGTACTGGGCGGTCATCCGGGCGCGGGCCTTGACGTTGCCCTTGCCGAAGTCCGAGAGCTCCTTGCCGGTGCTCACCGCGAACTCGCCCTCGAAGCCGTCCACGGCCGAGGCGATGTTGAACGTCCAGGTGCTCTTGGGCCGGATGAACTCCAGCGCGGCCTGGGCGTCCGCCTCGTCGTGCTGGACCCGGTAGGGCAGGCGCACCGCCACGAAGTCCGCCTCGATGCCTTCCTCCGCCAGTTCCTCCACGGCCAGCTGCGCCAGCCGGCCGGCCAGGGTGGAGTCCAGCCCGCCGCTGATGCCCAGCACGAATCCCTTGGTGCCGGTGGCCTTGAGGTAGTTCTTGAGGAACGCGGTGCGCTTGGCGATTTCCTCGGCGGGGTCGATCTCGGGCTTCACGCCCATTTCTTCGATAATGGTGGCCTGGAGTTCACGCATGTGGCTAAGCGTACTACCGGCCGGTTTCCAACGGGTTTCAAGGCTTCCGCTGGCTGGATGCTGCGTCGAAGGAGGTCCCGGAGGCGCGGAGTCGAACCGCTTGAGGAAGGCCGGCTCCCCCGGGGCGCCCTGGAGCCGGTCCATGCCCGCGTCCTCCCGCTCGACCGGGACCGGCCCGCCCTGCCACCGGCCGGTGCCGGCCGGCAGGCGGCCCGGGACGGCTCCAACTAGAATCGTGAGCATGACCGTCCTCGACACCGCCCCCGCCCGTGCCCGCCTGCTTGAACTGATCAAGGAACTCGCCGTCGTGCGCGGGAAGGTGATCCTTTCCAGCGGTGCCGAAGCGGATTACTACATCGACCTGCGCCGGGTCACCCTGCACCATGAGGCCTCCCGCCTGGTCGGGCAGGTCATGCTGGCCATGCTCGACGAGGCGGGCATCGGCTTTGAGTCCGCCGGCGGGCTGACCATGGGGGCCGACCCGGTGGGCACCGCGCTGATGCACGCCGCCGGCGACGCCGGCCGCGCCGTCGACGCGTTTGTGGTGCGCAAGGCGCAGAAGTCGTACGGCATGGGCCGCCAGGTCGAAGGCCCGGACGTCAGTGGCCGGCCCGTGGTCGTTTTGGAGGACACCTCCACCACCGGCGGTTCGGCGCTGGCCGCCGTCGACGGCGTGCGCAAGGCCGGCGGCGAGGTCAAGGCGGTGGCCGTGATCGTGGACCGGGACACCGGAGCCAAGGAACGCATCGAGCAGGAGGCCGGGGTGCCCTACCTGTTCGCCTTCGGCAAGGACGAACTCGGGCTGGACTAGCCGGCACGAGCAGGCCGGTCCCGTGCGGGCCGGCCGTACCGCCATGGATTTTCCCGATCAAGAGGCCGTACACCGGCTGCGTCTGGCCAGCGGGCTGCACCGGGTCTCCCGGCGCAGCTTCCTCATCGCGTCCGCCTTCGCCCTCGCCACCAGCGCCGACCTGCTGGCTACCCGCCGGCTGCAGGCCGAGCGCTCGGAGGCGCGCATCCTGGTGCTCGAGGACGAGGCGGCGCGCCGGCGGTTCCCGCGCAGCAGCTGGGTGCTCTTCCCCGGCTACAAGACCAGCTGGGAAGAGGGGCTGTGGATCATGAATTCGCTGCGCCCGGCGCTGACCCGGCGCGGCCAGCTGGCCGTGGCCGGCTATTCGAACCGGGGACTGGACCTGGGGAACCTGGCGGACGTGCTGCGGCGGCACATCGAGGAGAACGACCTGCACCGGCTCTATTTCTACGGGCACAGCTTCGGCGGGATGGTGGCGGTGGAAATGGCTGCCAGGCTGCAGGCCGGGGGCACCGGGGTGGAGCTGATCCTGATGGACTCCACCCCGTACAGCCGCCTGGACGTGATCGATCGGACCATGTTCGAGGGCGTGGTCCTCAGCTACGAGGCCGGCTACCAGGTCCCCTCCGTGGTGCGCGGCGGCTACGAGCTGGGGGAGCGGATCGTCAACAAGCACGAACGCAGCTGGCGCACGGTAATCGAACAGAGCATGGAACAGCTGTCCCCGCTGGCCGTGTCCAGCACGCTGATCCAGTCCGAGTCCGCCTACATCTACCACTTCGAGGGCCGGCGCTTCGCCTCGCGGCTGGGGAAAACGAAGATCGCCTGGATGGGCAATCCGGCGGACAAGACGGTGAATTACAGCACCGCCCGCCGCAGCTGGCTGGTGAATTTCAAGGACAACTTCCTCACCAACGAGCTGGTGACCACCGGGGCACGGCCGGCCCACGCGAGTCCGCAGTGGAACCCGGCCGTGTACCAGCCGCTGATCCAAAAGCTGGAGGACACCTACTTCCCGGTGCCGTCCTTCGGCGGGATGCGCCGGCCCGTTTAATCGGGCGGATTACTCCAACGGGCCGGTGACGCCCTCGACGGCGGCGCGCAGCGCACCGGCGGCGATGATCTCCTCCGCGGCGGCCAGGTCCGGGGCCAGGAAGCGGTCCGGCCCGGGGCCGGCCACGCGTTCGC